>NZ_APCQ01000275.1:0-1032 GCF_000410615.1 Novosphingobium sp. B-7
GCTGGGGCCGCTGCTGATCGCCCTGGCCGTCGCGCCGGCCAGCTGGGTTTCGGCCGCCATCATGCTGGCCACGCTGGTGCCCTTCGTGTTCGGGCTGATCCTGGCCGGGGGCATGGCCGCGCGGCGCGCGCGGGCGCAGCACCATGCGCTGGAGCGTGCCTCGGGCCTGTTCGTCGATCGCATCGCCCATCTGCCGCTGATCCTGGCATCCGGCGCGGAAGAACGGATCGGTCGGCAACTGGCCATGGCGACGCAGGATGTGGCGCGGCGCACGATGGGCGTGCTGGCAGTGGCCTTTGCCTCCAACGCCATTCTCGAATTCTTCGCGGCGCTCTGCGTGGCGCTGGTCGCGGTCTATTGCGGCTTTGCCCTGCTCGGCCTGCTGCCGTTTCCCGCGCCCGAGCATCTCACCCTGGCGCGGGCGTTCTATACCCTGGCGCTGGCGCCCGAATTCTACCTTGGCATGCGACGCCTGGCGGCCGCCTATCACGACAAGCAGACCGGCGAGGCCGCATTGGCGGCGATCGACCAGGCGCTGGCCCATGCCGCGCCGATCGTGGAACGGCCAGCGCAACCGGCAACGGCAACGCCGCGCCACCTGCACGGCGCGGGTGTGGTGATCGCCTATCCCGATGGCACGCGGATCGGCCCGCTCACCTGGGATTGGCGTGGCCCTGGCCTTCATGCCGTGACCGGCGCCACCGGCAGCGGCAAATCCTCACTCCTGCTTGCCTTGATTGGGCAGGCGCCACTGACGGAGGGGCAGATCGTGGCAGACGGGGCACCCTGGCCTGGCGGCGCGGCCAATGCCCTGATCGGCTGGGCCGGGCAGGCAGTGTCGCTGCTGCCTGGCACCCTGGCGAGCAACCTGCACCTGGCGCAGCCCGGCGCGCAACGCGATGATGCCGCATTGGTCGACCTGCTGACGCAGCTTGGCCTGGGCCCGATGCTGGCGCGGCGCGGCGGCCTTGCCATGGCGATCGATCATCGCGGCGCCGGGCTTTCAGGCGGAGAGCGGCGGCGCATTGGCCT
>NZ_APCQ01000272.1:0-16688 GCF_000410615.1 Novosphingobium sp. B-7
AACAATCAGGGGAGCACGTCACGGTCGAGCCACAGCTACGGGCCAAATGCTCTCCAACACGGGGGCACATTTAACTGATGCCATAACTGCTGCTGCGATGAATGGGCGCCGACACGTAATAAGCACCTCCTTCTGCCACAAATTGCTCATAAAAGAGTGATGACTTTCACCAATTGGAAATCTATGGTTGAGATAAATTGAAATCGGCGTAAGGTCAGCGGGAAAATCTAACGAAAAGAGTGCTATAGACGAGGTCGGAGCAGGTCAGAATTTCGCACAGCCAAGACCACGCCGTGATCGCAAGATTCTGAAAAGTTTCAATATTTTCCAAACAAGTAAGCAGTGCTGGAGGCCAACCGACGCCCGCTGCTGGATATACGAAATTTAATGCTCGATGCTCACGTTAGTATGCAGTCAAATAATCTGAGACGTAAAATTCCAAAATGGTCGGAAATTATCAACCGGGGAATCTATGTCAGTTTCACTTTCTAAAAATCAGAGCGTTAGCCTCTCAAAGCAAGCACCCAATGGCCTATCGGCAATCACGCTGGGCGTGGGCTGGGATGTTGCCAAGCCTAAGGGCTTCTTTGGCAAGGTTTTTGGCGGTGGCAACGACAGCATCGACCTCGATGCCTCAGCACTTCTGCTAGACTCAAACAAGAACGAAATCGATGCCATCTGGTTCGGTCAATTGCAGAGCAAGGACGGTTCGGTTCGCCACAGCGGCGACAACCTGACTGGCGAAGGCGACGGCGACGATGAGTCAATCGCGATCAACCTAGATCAGCTGCCGGGTCAGATCGAGCATGTCGTGCTAACCGTTAACAGCTTTCGTGGGCAGACCTTTAACCAGGTCGAAAATGCTTACGGCCGGGTGGTCGACAACGCGAATGGCAAAGAACTCGCGCGTTTTCCCATCTCGGACAGTGGCCCGCACACGGGCCTGATCCTCGCTTCCCTGAGCCGCAACGGGGGCGACTGGACATTCAAGGCGATCGGCCACCGCACCAACGGCAAAACTGTCAAGAATCTGGTAGGCGACGCTAAGCGCGTGATCTGATTGCCGCATTCAGAATGCCGTGCCCTGAGTGGCACGGCTTTTCCATGTGATACGGGGGACCTCCATGCAGCTACAACGCGGCGAAAAGCGCGGGCTGTCTGATCTTGGCATCGGCACGACGTGCACGGTGAAGATCGACTTCGGCCTTGATGGCATCGACATTGCAGCCTTTAGCCTTAATGCCGATAAGAAAATAGGGGACGACCGCTACGTTGTGTTGTTCAGCAATCTGAACAGTCCGGAAGGTGCGATTAGGCTCACCCCCTACTCGGATACGGCGACCTTCAACTTCGAACTAGATCTTCTCCCGGCACATATTGAACGCATTGTATTGACCGCCACTCATGACAGCCAACCGGTGGCCAATTCACGCCCCCTGATCGTCAGTGTGGATGGTGGGAAAGCCGTGTTCGATGTAGCACCGTACTTGTCGAGTGAGAAAGCTATCATGCTCGTCGAGTTCTACCGTCACACCAGTGGCTGGCGTCTGGGCACGGTTGGCGCAGGCTTCAACGGTGGCCTTGCCGCCCTGGTGGCTCACTTTGGCGGTGATGTCGCTGAATCCTCGCCCGCCCTTGCGCCAGCGCCGATTTCTCCGTCGCCACCGCCGCCGACACCCTCGGCACCCGTTTCGCTGCGTAAGATTTCACTGGAGAAGTCCAATTCAACCGTCAGCCTGAAGAAACAAGGTTCGACGTTCGGTGAAATCGTTCTAAACCTCAACTGGAACCAGGACACTGGAAAGAAGGGTTTCTTTGGACGGTCAAAGGGCGTCGATCTTGATCTGGGTGTCATTTACCAGATGAAGGATGGGCACGGGGGCATCGTCCAAGCGCTGGGACGGACTTTTGGCAGCTTCCACCAGTTCCCTTGGATCGAGCTGTCAGGAGACGATCGCACTGGCGCTGTTGCCGCCGGTGAGACAATCCGGATCAACGGCAAGTACTTCGACGAATTCGAGCGT
Source organism: Novosphingobium sp. B-7 (assembly GCF_000410615.1). Taxonomy (NCBI): domain Bacteria; kingdom Pseudomonadati; phylum Pseudomonadota; class Alphaproteobacteria; order Sphingomonadales; family Sphingomonadaceae; genus Novosphingobium; species Novosphingobium sp. B-7. The sequence goes on from NZ_APCQ01000272.1 coordinate 2,025, forward strand.
ATCGCTGTCTTCGCATTGATCTACGACGGCGTGCCTGATTGGAGCCACACCGACGGTGTTGTTCGTATGAATATTCCTGGTCAACCTGAAATCGAAGTACGCATGAACGAGGGGCGGAACGACAAGCGTCTGTGCGGCATCGCCACCATCGAGAACCGTAACGGTGAACTCAAGATGGAGCGCTACATGCAGTATTTCGATAGCCAACAGCCGTTCGCTGAGTCGCTGGGATACTACTTCAACTGGCGCTCCGCGACCAAAGACTAACGTAAAACTGTCCGTCTTTCGAGACGCTTCTGGAAATAGGAATTAGCCCATGCAAGCTTTCCGCGGCTCGATCGTCTTTACGATCGTTTGCCTCACTCTTGCAGGCATTCTCGGGTATGCCGAGACTGGCCTTCTCGGCCAAGCCCTCTCGATGATCTTTCTCGCCGGTGTGCTCGGTGTGATGGAAACCTCGCTCAGTCTCGACAACGCCGTGGTCAACGCCTCGATCCTCAAGGACATGGATGAGAAGTGGCAGCGTCGCTTCCTTACCTGGGGCATTCTCATCGCCGTTTTCGGCATGCGCATCGTCTTCCCTATCCTGATCGTCTCATTCGCCGCGATGGTCACGCCATGGGAAGCAGCGCGCATCGCGATCACCGACCACAAGCTTTACGAAGCGATCGTCACCGGTGCGCACATCGGCATCTCCGGCTTCGGGGGCGCATTCCTCATGCTGGTGGGTCTCAGCTTCTTTTTCGACGAAGATCGCGAGCACCACTGGATCGGCTTCATCGAAAAGCCACTCGCAGCCTTCGCCAAAGTCCCGGCCGCACCCTATATCGCGACAGCCGCGATCATCGGTGCTCTCTCGTTCACACTCGACGCGGCCGCACAGCGCACCTTTCTGATCGCCGGCTTCTCGGGCGTTGCGGTCTATTTCCTCGTCCAGACGTTCGGCGACTTCATGGGCGGGGAGGAAGACGCAGCAACAGGCAAGATTGTGCGTTCGGGCGCGGCGGCTTTCGTCTATCTCGAATTCCTCGATGCCTCGTTCTCATTCGACGGCGTGATCGGTGCCTTTGCCATCACCAACGATATCTTGCTCATTGCGCTTGGCCTCGGGATCGGCGCCATGTTCGTCCGCTCCATGACCGTCGCTCTCGTGAAGGGCGGCCACCTCAGCGAGTTCCGATTCCTCGAGCCAGGCGCATTCTACGCCATCGTGGCTCTGGCCGTCATCATGCTAATCAGCATTCGCGTGCATACTCCCGAAGTCGTGACCGGCCTCATTGGCGCGCTGATAATCGGTCTCTCGCTTTGGGCCTCCATCCGCCACAAGAAGCTTTTCCCGAACGAGTATGAGGAAGACGGCGAGGCCGATGCGATCCTGCCGACCGGCGACGTCGTGCCAGGAACGCATACCACATGATCCATTAGGCGGCTCTACCAGAGCCGTCGTTCTCTTCCGGATCCGCGGGTGTTCCAGGCGGCGCACACGCAACTTCTACCACCGGTTACTGCCACAAATGGAAAGGACCAATGCCATGGCAATTTCTCTCTCAAAAGGCGGCAATGTCTCGCTGTCGAAGGAAGATCCCGGCCTCGACGAGATCATGGTCGGCCTGGGTTGGGACGCACGCTCGACCGACGGCCAGGATTTCGACCTCGATGCCTCCGCATTCCTGCTCAAGACCGACGGTAAGGTGCGCAGCGACAGCGACTTCTGTTTCTACAACAACATGAATGTCGCAACCGGCGCGGTTGTGCACCAAGGCGATAATCGCACGGGCGCAGGCGATGGCGACGATGAGCAGATCAAGATCACCCTGTCCAAGCTTCCGGCTGACGTCGACAAGGTTGCCATCGTCGTCACCATCCACGAGGGGGAACAGCGCCGCCAATCGTTCGGCCAGGTCTCGAACGCCTTTATTCGTCTGGTCAATGAGAAAACAGGCAAGGAAGTTGTCCGATTTGACCTGTCTGAGGACGCTTCCATCGAAACCGCGATGATCCTCGGTGAAGTCTACCGCCATGGCTCAGACTTCAAGTTTCGAGCGGTTGGCCAAGGTTACAAGGGAGGACTTGCCCCGCTTGCCACCAATTACGGAGTTAACGTCGGATAATTTATGCCGAAAGATATTGAATCAGCTTTGATCCACAAGATATCTTTCTCTTTGCAAGTAGCTGGCAATCTCTTTCCCCAGGGCGGGGTACAGCCCCGCCCCCTCGCCTTAAGGATCCCTCCCCCATGACAGTTTCCCTCGTCAAAGGTGGCAACGTCAACCTTAGCAAGGAAGCGCCGGGCGTTTCTTCCATCACCGTTGGCTTGGGCTGGGACGCCCGCAAAACCGACGGCCAGGAGTTCGACCTCGACGCCTCGGCCTTCATCCTCGGCCAGGATGAAAAGGTTCTTTCGGACACCCACTTCGTCTTCTTCAACAACAAGATTTCACCCGAAGGTGCCGTTATCTATGGCGGAGACAACCGCACCGGTGCCGGTGACGGCGACGACGAAACCATCAAGGTGGACTTCGCCAAGCTTCCAGACACGGTAAAAAAGATCGTGATCGCCGTGACAATCTATGAAGGCCAAGCCCGCCGCCAGAACTTCGGCATGGTCTCGAATGCTTATGCGCGCGTAGTCAACGATGCCGATGGCAAGGAACTCGCTCGCTTCGACCTCAGCGAGGACAGCAGCACCAATGCAGCCATGACCTTCGTTGAGCTCTATCGTTCAAACGGCGACGTCAAGGTGAAGGCCATCGGCGAAGGTTGGGCTTCGGGACTGGCAGGGCTGGCTGGCGCAATGGGCGTCAATGTCTGAACCTGCGGGAATTTAGCACGCCATCTTGCCCAAGACTGGGACCGGGTCACCTTGGCACCGGCCCCAGTCCCTTGATAACAAGGAACACGTTGTGCTCACCATGTCACCCGGCGAGAAGCGCGCTGTATCGGATCTGACCGCCAGCCGTCAGCTCGACGTTACCGTCCGCCATGCACCTGACGACATCGACATCGTCGCCTTTGGGCTGAATGCCGAGCGCAAGATTGCTGATGATCGCTACACCATTCTCTTCAGCAACGAACGCAGTCCCGACGGCGCCATCGCCTATCGCCGCACGTCGGGCGCAACAGTCATCTCGATCGCCCTCGATCGGTTACCAGCCTCGCTGGATCGCATCTCGCTCGTCGCAAGCCATGATACGGTGCCGCTCAAGCAGGCGCGTGAACTCTGCGCCGACTTCGCTGGTGTAGCTTTGGTTCAGCCCCTGCCCCATCTCGGCGACGAAAAGGCGGTGATCCTGCTCGACCTCTATCGCCACAACGGAGCATGGCGCATTGGCGCGGTGGTGCAGGGCTTTTCTGGTGGCCTCGCCAACCTCGTCCGTCACCTCGGTGGCGAGGTGGAAGTAGCCCCGGCAGCACCACCTCCTCCACCTTCGTCGCCACCGGTCTCCCTGAGCAAGGTCGACTTGCGCAAGCAGAAGGTCGGCGTCTCGCTCAAGAAGCTCGGGATCGACCAGGAGAAGGCGGAAGTCCTCTTCGTGATCGACGCAACCGGCTCCATGAGCAGACTCTACAGCAACGGTACAGTGCAGGAAACGGTCGAAAGGATCGTGCCCGTCAGCCTGCGCCTCGACGATGATGGCACCATGCCGACCTGGTTCTACGCTTCGGGCTGTGCCCGCACCGAGGACATTACCGCGAAGAACTATGAGGGTTACGTACCTCGCACCCTCCCCGGCCCGATGAAGCCTGTCCAAGGCGTGCAGAAGCACTCTTGTGCATCAATCAATCGCAAGGGCGAGGTCACCATCGGCGGGGTCAACAACGAGATCGTCATTCTCAATGCTTTGCTCGCCGACGAGCCTGCCGACCGCACTACGCCGCTCCTTGTGATCTTCATGACCGACGGCGGGTTTGCGCCGAGCAAGGACATCGCCCGCATCATTACCAACGCGGCACACAAGCCGATCTTCTGGCAGTTCGTTGGCATTGGCAACAGCAACTTCGGCATGCTGCGTAGCCTCGACACGCTGCCGAACCGTGTCGTCGACAACGCCGGTTTCTTCGCCGTCAACGATCTCGCCAAGATCACCGACGAGGAACTTTATGACCGCCTGCTTTCCGAATTCCCGGCCTGGCTCAAAGCCGCGCGCGCCAAGGGCATCCTGCGGACACGCTGAGTGCGTCCCTTTTATCTCTTTCAGGACATCCGATGCGTATCTGGTTCAATCGCGGCTTCTCGCTGGCTCCCATCGCCAAGGCGATGATGGCAGCAGACACCGACCTTGAGGTCGTCACCAGCGTGGACAAGAACAGGCCGGTCCATGCCGGGGCATATGACACCTGGGTTGAGCCTACTGTCGACGACGAGGCCTATGTCGCATGGGTGCGCAACCAGATCATCGAGAACGAAATCGACCTGTTCATTCCAACGCGGCACCGCAAGCTTCTTGCCGGCATCGCGCTGCCTTGTGCGGTCCATCTGCCAGCCGATATCGCTACGCTCGAACTCCTCGACGACAAGTTCGCCTTTGCCGATGCCATTGCTGGCGAGCCGTTCCACCTCGAGACCATCAACATCGCCAGTTCCGCCGATCTTGCTGCCGCACTTGCGGCATTCGCCGCGCTGCCGGATGAAACCTCGCTCTGCATAAAGCCGCGCAGCGGTGTCAACGGGCACGGCTTCTGGCGCCTGACCCGAGAATCGCCGCTCTCGCACATCATCAATCCGGATGCTCGCACCATGCAGCAGGACCTGTTCCTTGCGGCGCTGCGTTTCGAGGAGGCAGAGCGCCCGCTCGCGCCCTTCGTCCTGATGGAATATCTGCCAGGTCCGGAGGTATCGTTCGACGTATTGTGCCACCACGGCATTATCCTGAAGTACGTTGCCCGCACCAAAGAAGCCGCATACCAACGCTTGCAGACCTATCACCCTCTTGAGGAACAGGCTCGCAAACTGGTCGGAAGATTTGGCCTGCACGGGGTGATCAACGCCCAGTTCCGCAAGGCCAGAGATGGCAGCTGGAGAGTGCTTGAGATCAACGCCCGGCCGGCCGGCGGGTCGATCTATGGTGAAGAGTTTGGCACTGGCCTTCTTGCCGATTGGGGCGGCCTGCTGAGCGGCCGTCTTACGCCTGATACAATCTCGCGGCCAGATCTCGACTGCAAGATCGAGACCATTTCCTGCATCACCCAGATGTCGGAGCACCAAACGCGATGAACGACCTGCAACCTGGTCAGCGCTTCTCCTTGCCCGAGGGGCAGGGAATCTCGGTTCGTTTTGATGGACGCGATGCCAGCCGCCTGGCAGTCGCGGCCATCACCCCACAAGGACAGGCCATCGCCTTCGATCAGATCGACCATGGGCAGTGGGCGCTACAATCGCTGCACCGCATCGGCAAGCAAGCGGATATCATCGTGTACATCACCGACGACACACAGGGCGGCTTCGCCAGCTATGCCTATCCTGCGAGCCTACAAATAGGCTCAGATCACTACAGGCTGCCCGCACCGAGCGAGCAGTTGGCTGCGGTCATCATCGGTGAGATCTATACCCGCGACGGGACTCTGCGTATCAAAGTCTCGAACGAAGGATATACGTTCGGGATTGATGCTTACATTCGCGCGCGCAATTTCACATCAATCTCGATCCCGCATCGGAAACGACGGAATGCAGAGCAGACGCCGCCGCTCGGGCCGGATCATCACGATAGCAGACCTTCAGGCAGCACGATTGGCACCGGCAGCGGTGTGATCGTCGGCTCGAACCTGATCGTCACCAATGCCCACGTGATCGAAGGCGGCACCAGCTTTTTCCTGAGTCGCACCCGGACGTTCGTCACTGCCCTGGCGGTCGATGAACTTCATGACCTCGCGCTGCTGCAAGGCAATGTTCAAGGCGAACCACTCCCCCTCCGGTTGGCGGCACCGCTGTGGCTGGGTGAAAGCATCATGGCCTCGGGCTTCCCGCTGATGGATCTCCTCGGCGGCGACCTCAAGGTAACGACTGGAAACGTCTCGGGGTTGACCGGCGGTATGGGAGACGTTTCGCGCTTCCAGTTTACCGCTCCGATCGGCTCGGGCTCGTCTGGCGGCGCGATCATTGACGAGGCCGGTAATGTTGTGGGCATCACCTCCGCATCGCTCGCCCACCGCGACGTGCGCAAACGTGGCAGCATCTCGGAAAACGTCAACTTCGGCGTCAAAGCCAGCCTCGTCTATGAGTTGATTGCCGCGGCTGGCATGCCTCTGCCGGACATCACCGTGCTTCACGACGCCAACCGCCGCTCGGTTGTCAATCGACTGCGCGACTCGGTCGTCAGCATCACCGTACTTGCTTAGGAACGGTCATGGGTTTCCGATTTCAGAAGCGTATCACCCTCTGCCCCGGTCTGCGGCTGAACCTGTCGAAGTCAGGCATATCAATGAGCGCCGGGCCGCGCGGCGCATCGGTCACAGTTGGCAAGAACGGCGTCTACGGCAATGTCGGCCTTCCCGGCAGCGGCCTGAGTTGGCGTGAACGCCTGGACAAGCCCGATAGCCGGTCTCGGGCGAGCGGGAATCCGCCAGGCCTGCCGCCGATGCCAGCCTCTGCTCAGGCCCGGATGGTCGGCAACGGCATTGAATTGGTCGATGGCGATGGCGCCCCCATCCACCCTGCGCACATTCCGGGTGTGAAATCGCAGATGAAGAATTTGATCCGGGATCTGCTCGAAGCCAACGCCGCAACACGCAATGAAGCGCTCAACCTTCTGCGCCACCTTCATCACGATATCCCGCGCTCTGTCGCTCAGGCGAGGACAAGCAACACCGGGAAGCCGAAGTCTCACGATTTCGCTGCACATGGCGAATATATGGAAGCCCTGATGAAGTGGCGCGCTGACCAGGCGAATTCCGGACCGGATGATGCGGCCGTGGCCAACGCGGTCCTGCAAGCGCTTGGTCCTCTCGACTGGCCTACCGAGACGAACGTCGCGCTCGACGTCAGCAACGGACGCTTGCTGCTCGACGTAGATCTTCCAGAAATTGAGGACATGCCCTCCACTCGCTGGACTGTGCTGATATCCAAGATGGAACTGTCCGAAAAGCCTTTGAGCCAGAACGACCTCGCGAATCTCTATCTGGACCATGTCTGCTCTGCTATCGTCCGCTTGGTCGGACACAGTTTTGCAGCATCAAGCGCGGTCCAGACCGTTGCGCTATCGGCCTATACCCAAAGAAACACGGCGACAGGACGTCTTTCAGATGAGTACGTTGCCACCGTTTCAGTGACGCGCGATGCGTGGCGAAATGTGGACATATCGCAAATCACCGCAATCGATCCGCACAACTTGTTGCGCAACTTTGGCGCGAACATCGCTACAAATTCACGTGGCATGCTTCTCTTACAGCAGCCTCTGACTTGACGTCTCGCCTGCGATTGCCGCCGTGCCCTAAATTCAAATCTAATCAGCCTTGATCGAAACTAGGCGTGGGAAGAAGAAAGCCAGTGACTGACCAGATCACCGCCACAGCCGCCGTTCAAAAGCAGGTCGTGCTACCCACCGGCACACTCAACGTCACGATCGACAAGGATGCGGACATCGATGCCCTGTGCGCCTTTGCTGCCCGCGCCAATCCGAAGCGTGGCTTCCTGGTCGTCTCCAAAGTTCTCGGGCGGCACATCCCAGCGCGGCCAGCAGCCATGCGCGCGACGATGGATGAACTCGCCGCATCACTCGGGACCGATCTGCCGCAGCCAGTCGTCTTTCTCGGGATGGCAGAGACGGCCACCGCGCTTGGCCAAGGTGTCTTTGCCGCCTACCAAGCGCGCAACCCCGATGCTGCCTCGCTCTATCTCCAGACCTCGCGCCAGCGTGTGGAGGGCCTGACGCCAATTGCAACATTCGAGGAAGGACATAGTCACGCAACCTCCCACCTCGTGCAGATCGCAGAATCGGCAATGCTGGATTTCATCTCGACGGCCCGAACATTGGTTGTGGTGGATGATGAATGCTCCACTGGCAGCACGTTCGTCTCTGCGGCTGAAGGCATGCTCCATCTGATGCCACAGATGGTCCAGGCCGAGACGTGTTGCATCACCGATTGGAGCGGCGGCAATTACCTTCCCCTGATGCCGCGCCCGGCGAGGGGCCGTTCCCTGTTGTCGGGCAGCATGACATGGGAGACCAATCCTGCGGCCCCCTCGCCTCAGCTCGCAGCTGGATCGAATGGTGCTGGAATCGCGCCCGAGACTGGTATGCGCAGCCGGTGCGGCCTGTGGCGACCCGAAGCCGCCCGCCGCCCGCACATCCTCTGCGAGGCTGGCGAGCGCATCCTCGTTCTCGGCGACGGAGAGCACTCGTATGAAGCGCTAAACATCGCGGAAGAAATCGAAGCGCAGGGCGGTATCGCCGCTGTGCAAAGCATCACCCGAACGCCAGCAATCACTGGCCATGCCATGCGCACCCGCTCACGCTTTACCGACAGCTTCGGCTCGGGCGCCCCCTGCTTCCTCTATAACCTACTGGAACACCGCCCTGATCGCGTGATCATCGCAGCCGAAGCCATCGGCGAGCAAGTGAATGATGCACGGGCTGCATTACGTGAATTCGGCAGCACAATCCCTGTGGAACTGGTGCATTGCCGCTATGACCGTATTGTGTAAGCAGCAGCATGGCCGCCACATTAGGCGGCGCGGGCACCGACGCGACACCGCTAGTGCTTGGGCATTACAACGATCAACGAGAAGCATCGCTCCCTGCCTCCGCTCTGGACCGAGGGAATTTGGGCCCAGGCCGAGCAGGACAACGTCTCGGTCTGCTAAAGCGGCTTTGATAACGACGCGATCACCCGATGCGCCAGGAGGTCGCCGCCGCCCCCTCGATCCTTGATCGGGACAGGCGGAGAGCATGCAAGTGTTCCTGCGCGCGCAGGACAGGAAGGCCCGACCACGTAATGTTGATCCTTACAGACCTTGACGATACCCTCTTCCAGACGGCCCGCAAGTGTCCGCCGGAGGATAGAGCGCTGCTCGCCGTGAGCTACCTTGCGGATGGTCAGGAAAGCGGCTTTGCCACACGCCGCCAACAGCATATGTTGGATTGGCTACAGCAAGGCAAGGTCGTTCCGGTTACGGCTCGCAGCCGAGCAGTGCTCGGCCGCGTCAAAATCGAGCAGCATCCTGCAATTTGCTCGAACGGCGGCTGCATTGTCACTGCCAACGGCGACGTGGATGCTGATTGGCATGCGCGCCTGCACGAACAGTCGCGACGTGGTGTCGCGCCCGCTGACGCCTATGCCCAACTCCGCCATGTCATTGCTGGCGAAGAATATCGCCATTGGCTCGTCCAGGAGGGCGATCTTGACCTCTACCTTGTTGTCAAAAGCAACATCGACGAAGGCGACATGCTCAAGGACGTCGAGCCCTCCCTCAATGCAATGTTGCCAGAGGGCTGGCGCACGCATCGCAACGGCAACAATCTCGCCTTCCTGCCGCCATGGCTGAACAAGCGGGACGCGGCGCGCTACCTGATCGAGAACGCGCGAGCAGTAGACCACGATCTTCTCGTGGTGGGTGTGGGAGACAGCCACTCCGACGTCGGCTTCATGGATCTATGTGACTACGCCATGACCCCGACCACATCCCAGGTATGGGCCGAGATGAAGCTGGGGAATGTGTGGTGCTGCTGACCAACAATACGCAGGCAGCGCCCTTCTCTGGCTCTTACGATCCCGGCGACGTCCAGATCCTGTTGAAGCCGGCAGCAATCACTCCAATCTCTATCGAGCAGAAGGAGACGCTGATCCAGTCGGGTAGGCGTCACTATTCAGAAATGCTCAGCGCCGAGCAGTTGCCCGATGCGCGCTATCTGGCGCTGTACCGCGAAGCGCTCGAGCGCAATGCCTCCGCTTTGCATACCGACATCGCACGACTCGCCAGCGCCGTGGCGGCACGACCGGAAACGTCGCGGGAATGCGTGGTGATCTCGCTGGCCCGCGCCGGCACGCCAATCGGCGTCCTGCTCAAGCGCGCGCTCGCGCGCATGGGCATCGTCGCCCACCACTACTCGATCTCGATCATCCGCGATCGTGGCATTGACGAGAATGCTCTGCGCTTCATCAAGCAACGCCACGGGGTCGATACTTCGATCTTCGTGGATGGCTGGACCGGAAAGGGCGCGATCACCAGGCAGCTCGTGACGTCACTGGCGAACAGCGACCTGGGATTCAAAGCCTTCCTGGCGGTCGTTGCGGATCCCGCTGGCTGCGCCGATCTTGCCGCGACCACCGAAGATTATGTCATCCCGAGCGGCTTGCTTAACGGGATCGTCTCGGGTCTCATCAGTCGCTCGGTACTCAATGACGATCTGGTCGGTCCCGGAGACTTCCATGCCTGCAACTTCATGGAAGAACATCGCCCACACGACATGAGTGCGGCCTTTATCAGCGCGATCGAAGCGGCGCCGATCGATCCAGCACGGCCGGCAGGTCTGCACCAGGTCGGCGCGACGGCTGCCCGCACGAACTGCCAGGCCCTGCTCGCGTCGATTATGGCCGACGACGGGATCCGCGACGTGAACCGGATCAAGCCTGGCGTGGCGGAAGCAACCCGTGCCATCCTGCGTCGCGTACCGGAAAAGCTCTACCTCGCCGATATCGACGATCCTGAGGTCCAGCACATGATCCTGCTTGCGCGAACCGCCGGCGTGCCCATCATCGAACGCGACCTGTCGACCTATCGCGCGGTCGCGATCATCAGGAAGCTTGGAGGCGCTCAAGAATGAATGCGATTGCCCTTGGCGCAACCCTCTACATCCCGGTGCTGCGCCCAAATCTCCTCGACATCTGCCTTGGCGGCAGTCCCGATCTGCGCTCGATCGTGGTGTGCCTTGAGGATTCCATCAGCGAAGACGAGCTTGACGCCGCGCGGGTGCGGTTTGCGTCTTTCTTGCTGACACTGACCACGATCACCTCACGCCTCACGATCTATGTGAGGCCACGCGACTTCGGCATGCTGGTATGGATGGCTGGCCTACCCGGCATTCATGCCGTGGATGGCTTCGTGCTACCCAAGGTGGAAGCGAGCAACGTTGCCCACTGGCTGTCAATCATGTTGGGAAACAACCACGCTTTCATGCCGACCATTGAGGGAATTGACGCTTTCGATCGTGCTGCGCTTGCGCAGTTGTGCAAGCAGTTGCTGCCCTTGCGTGAGCGAGTCACCGCGATCCGTATTGGCGGCAACGACATCCTCAACATTCTCGGTGTGCGACGCTCCAAGCACCGCACAGCCTACGAAGGACCGCTCGGCGCTGTCATCCGGGACATCGCAGGAACATTTATCCCGGCAGGCTTCGCCGTCGCAGCGCCGGTTTTCGAGCACTATGCCTCACTCGACCTGCTGCGTGAGGAAGTCGAGCAGGATATCGAGCACGGCCTTTTCACCAAGACCGCGATCCACCCCTGCCAGATCGGCATGATTCATGGTTGCTATCAGCCGAGCCCTTGCGAGCTTCTGGAGGCGCAGGCGATCCTCGAGGCTGATGCACGCGCCGTATTCGGCTCGCGAGGCAGCATGTGCGAGCCTGCCACGCACCGCCGGTGGGCTGGAAACGTCATCGCACGCGCACGGGCCTTCGGCGTCGCAGCGAGCGATCTGATCCCGGCGATCCGGGTGGCCTGACAATCTCGTCCCAGCCTCCTGTGACCGATTGCATGGAGTGCCGCCCGGCTCTAGATTCGCTCCATTGTGCTAAAGGCTTGTCATGTCTCAGCTTGCCCTGATTGCTCCTGATCCTGTGGCCGCCGTTCCCGTTGAGCAGGCTGCCGGCCTCGTTCCCGTCTCCGATGAAGTGCGAACGCACCTTCAGGGCAAAGTTGACGCCTATGTCGCCGACCTTCTCAAGCACGACACGCAGAGCCCCGAATTTGGCAAGGTAGCCGGCCAGCTAGCCAGCATTGGTCAGAAAGAAATCGTGGCGCTGTCGAGCGTATCCAGCCGCTTTCTCGACATGCCGGCCACGGCGATGGGCAATGAAAGCGGCGTCGGTCGCGCCTTGCTCGATCTGCGCACTGTGATCGACCGGCTCGACCCGGCTCGTGAAGGCGATCTCCTCAAGCCGCGCAAGCTTCTCGGCATCATCCCCTTCGGCAACAGGATAAAAGCGTACTTCGATCGCTACGCCTCGGCCCAGGATCATATCCAGGCCATCATCACCAGCCTCGTTCAGGGCAAGGATGAGTTGCTCCAAGACAACATCGCGATCGAGACGGAGCGCGACAAGATCTGGGAACTGATGGACAAACTCGAGCAGATGATCGTCGTCACCAAGATGCTCGACACCAAGCTGGAAAAGAAGTGCGCCGAGCTCGACAGTTACGATCCGGCCAAGTCCCGCGCGATGCGTGAAAATGCCTTGTTCTGTGTTCGTCAACGCCAAACCGACCTTCTCACGCAGATGACTGTATCTGTTCAGGGTTATCTCGCGCTCGACCTGATCAGAAAGAACAACGTCGAACTGATCAAGGGAGTCGATCGCGCGACCACGACGACGATTGCCGCACTGCGTACGGCAGTCACCGTCGCACAGGCCCTCAACAACCAGCGCTTGGTGCTCAATCAGATCACGGCGCTCAACTCGACGACAGCCGGCATGATCGAGTCCACGGGCAACCTCCTGCGCACGCAAACGACCGCGATCCACGAACAGGCCGCTTCGGCAACGATCCAGGTCGAGGTGCTCCAGCGCGCATTCCAGAACATCTACGCGACGATGGATGCCGTCGACTCCTTCAAGCTCAAGGCTCTGGATGCAATGAAAGCCACAATTAACTCGCTGTCTGTAGAAACGGAAAAAGCGCAGGATTACATCACCCGTGCTCAAGGCGCAGGGCCTTCTACCGGCGATTTTCTCCCGACAGCGAACTGAACCATGTTTTGGGCCGTTTTGTCTGCTCTGCTGTTTTTGGCCACAGTGAGGGTAGTATATGTTCGCCTTTTCCGCGGGCCGCCACGAGCAGACTTTGTTCTGGCATCGGATCAGGGAATACAGGGACGTAACAGATCTGGCTTTGCAAGAAGACACAAGGGCGTGAATGAAATGAGCAACGACAGCTTCATTGCCCGCATCGGAAAGGCGCTTCGAGGCGGAGCAGCCTCTGCACTCCCGCCTGCACCCGCTCCGGCCGCGACCCCGCCAGTGGCTGTCGATTATGAAGACAGCCGCATTCCGCCCAGCGCGAAGGACCGCATCCGGCGCATTCTCGCGTGCTTGCGCGAAGTAGAAATTGCGCTTGATCGCGAGGACATGCCGGGCTTCTCGCGCATCGACATCGACCAAATGCGCGAGCAGCATCTACCCAAATTGGTAAAAAGCTATATCGACATTCCAGAATCTCACCGATCGGAAATATTTCGTAAGACTGGAAAATCGGCCAGCTTCATCTTGAATGACAGCCTCGAGCAGATGCAGAGTCGTATTGACTCGATCCTTCGCAACCTTGCACAAAAGGATATTGACGCATTTACGAACAATATTCGTTTTGTGGACGAACGATACACATCGCACAATCCTTTTGATTAATAAGTTCATAATATAATTATATCTTAATTACATATATTTTTGATATTCTAAGAATAAAATTTCCCCTGATCATCACGGTATAGCTTGAAATTTTATCCTCGATTTTCGGCCGAGTTATGTCGGCGCAAGGTCATAAATGACAACGCTAGCAAAACTTTTTGCCGGAACTGCCATTCCGGGCGGCAGTGGAAATTCAATTGATAAACTTAAAATTTTATATAATTTCATTATGTTGTGTTATTTGGAAATCGGCCCATCTAGCGCGCGCCTGTCAAGGAAAGTGTGACGCAGTTCGGTTCCACGAGCGGGGGCTCATCTCGACCAACGCGCCTGCGCCAATCAGGGAATAGTCATCCTCAGACCGGTCTTTTAGAGCCCGATCCGAAAGTTGTTAAGCGATACCAGTATGTTGTGATTCACGCCGTCCTTGCGAGAAGATGGTGTGACCAATGGCATGGACTGATATCGCTCAACAACTTTCGGATCGGGCTCTTAGAATCCTGCCGCCCCAGCCAGATTTGCTGTCCATGAAGCCAACCGGCGCGGGCAGAGCACCCTCCATATCCGCCAGAACTTGCTTTTGCGCACAGCGCGCTGTTTGTCTCCAGCAGCCTGCCCATGAGCACGCGAGCACCCAGTTTCGTGCGGAAGCGGGACCGACCTGGCCCAATGCGGGCGCAATCGGCGTTGTTATACCAGCGTCAAACAGCTATTGCCGCGCGCCGGGGACGATTGGAGGTTGGGGTTGTTGCGCGTATATCGATGGCTTGGCCGGGACGGCGGGACGGCCGATGGCTGATCGCGCCCTGGCAAGACAAGCCCCGGCGCCTTTGCTTTCCGCCCTGCCTGTTGCCCCCTCTCCTGCTCCAGCGCCGTCTGTCGCGCTGGTCTACAATCCCCATGCCGGGAATTTTTGCGCGCGCACGCTGGAACGTTGGCGCGCCGCGTTGACCGCCGCCGGCCACGCCACGCGCCTGGTCGACAGCCTTGACTATGCCCGCGCGCCGCAGTGCCACCGCGCCGATGTCGTTTGCATCGTCGGCGGCGATGGCACCGCGCGGCTGGTGGTGGAAGCCGAACTGCACGCGCCACGCATCACGCCCGC
>NZ_APCQ01000273.1:0-4525 GCF_000410615.1 Novosphingobium sp. B-7
ATGGACGCGGGGATGTGGTTCTGCCGTGGCGGCCCAGGCCAGGAGGCCACCCTGCGCCTGGCACAGGCCCATGGCATAGGCCAGGACCTGGGCCGGCAGCACGGCGTCGTCGCCCGCGTTCCCAGGCAGCGAATCCGCCGGGTCATGGCGCGGCAGGGCGGGGCGCTGCCGCCCCTGGACGAACCAGGCGAGCAGCAGCGACAGCACGCCCAGCGTACTCAGCCGTCGCAGGAACTTGGTGGTATCGATCGGCACGCCGGCCCAATCGACCGCCAGCCCGGCCACGAGAAAACACAGCGCCAGCCCCACGGCTGCCAGCATGGCGTTGCGCCGGCTCCAGCGCGCCAGCGAGGTGAGCGTGAGGAACGCGTAGAACGTCATGAACGCGCTGAAGAAATCGAAGGTCACCGCCTCGGTTGCGGCGAGCCCGATCAGCATGGTCAGCGCATCGATGAAAAAGGCCAAGCCGCCGAGGCGAAATTCGAACCACCAGCTGCGCCAGGCGATGGCCAGCATGACCAGGGCAAAGACCAGATAGCCTTCGAACAGGAACGCCGGTTGCGTGCCGCCGAGCACGGCATGGGGCGGCGCGATCCACAGCCACAGCGTGAACAGGCACGCGATCAACGCCCGAATCGCGGCCAGGAACAGCCCGGAGCGCGAGCGCACGCCGGCGGCATTCATGCCATGGTGTGGTGATGTGGCCCCGGTCATGGCGGCCTCCATGCCACGATCGCTGCGCGGTTCAAAGCCGGTGGTCGGGGCGCGGCGTGAATGTGATGGTCTGTCACACAAGTGCAATTATCGATGGGTACTGGCCCCGTAACGAAAGATACAGACTCGTTGCGGAGGAGTGCACAGTGACTTACCCCAAGGCCGCCCTGGCCTCGTCGATGATGGTGCTTGCCTGGCTCAACGCCGGTGTGGCGCATGCTGCCGAAGCACCGGCCGCTGCGCCCGCAGCCGCGGAAGCCGCGCCCGATGCATCGGCCAGCGCCGATAGCGGTTCGCGCCTCTCTGAAATCGTGGTCACCGCGACCAAGCGCGAGACCAACCTGCAAAAGACCCCGGTGGCGATCTCGGTGGTGAGCGACCAGCTCATCAAGGACCGCCACGTGCAGAGCCTGATCGACCTCGCCGATGGCGGCGTACCGTCCTTGCGCGTCGCCACGTTCGAAGCGCGCCAGTCGGCGCTGACCGTGGGCATTCGCGGCATCGTGCCGTTCGACCAGAACCAGACCGCGCGCGACACTGGCGTGGGCGTCTATATCGACGGCGTCTATCTTGCCCGCTCGCAGGGCCTCAATGCCGCGCTGTTCGACGTGCAGCGCATCGAAGTGCTGAAAGGCCCGCAGGGCACGCTGTTTGGCCGCAACACCGAAGGCGGCGCGGTCAGCATCGTGACCAAGGACCCGACCGGCCAGTTCGACGGCCGCTTTTCGGCAGGCGTGGGCAATTTCGGCAGCCACACCGTGGAAGGCCACCTCGACCTGCCCGAATTCAACAACATCGCCATCAAGATCGACGGCGTGCAGCAGCACCAGGACCCCACGGTAAAGAACCCGCTGGCGGGCCAGGCCGGCTGGAACCAGTATGACCGCACCGGTGGGCGCATCTCGGCCAAGTGGACGCCGATGCCCGGTTTCTCGGCGATCGTTTCCTATGACAAGGCCAAGGACGAAAACACCCCGAACTACAGCCAGCTGATCACCTACAACCCGCAGGGGCGCACGGTTGGCCAGTACATCCAGAATCCCAATGGCAACGGCAAGTATATCCTGGTGGCGCCCGGCACCACCTCGGCATGCTCCTCGTGCATCGCGCCGCTTTCGTCACTGATGACGCCCACGGGTGACAACCGGGTCAAGGTGGCGCCGATCGGCGTGCCGCAGCAGCCCAGCGTCGATCGCACGCAAGGCACCTCGCTGCACCTCAACTATGACGTGGCGCCGCACATGCAGCTGCGCTCGATCACGGCATGGCGCACGGTTTCGACCGAGCAGTGGGACAACTCGGGCGGCGCCGCGCGCACGATCTTTGCCCCCAACACCGGCTTCTCGCGCTACAGCCTCTCGTACCTCAACCAGCGCCAGTTCAGCCAGGAACTCCAGCTCGTCGGCAGCCTGCCGCAGGTGGATTACGTGCTGGGCGCCTATTACTTCAACGAACGCGCCCAGGAACAGGCATCGACGCCCTCGTCCAACACCTGGAATGTCGATGGCACCGGCTATACCATCAACAGCGAAACCGTGGTTGGCCCCGTCACCTCGTCCAACCAGGGCTGGGCCATCGGGCAGCAGTTCCTGCAGCGCGCCAGCCAGGCCTTTGCCAAAAGCTATGCAGCGTTCGGCCAGGCGACGTTCACCCCCGATGCGCTGGGCGACAAGCTGCACCTGACCGTGGGCGGCCGCTACACCAACGACAAGCGCGATGGCACGCTCTATCTCGTGCAGGGCGCGGCGACCAACTATCAGTTCCACGAAAGCGTCAGCCGGTTCGATCCGCTGATCGTGGCGGCCTATGACCTGACCGATAACATCCACGCCTATGCCAAGTATTCGACCGGCTATCGCGCCGGTGGCGCCAACGACCGTTCGCAGACCTTTGCCGCGTTCGGCCCCGAAGCGGTCAAGGCCTATGAAATCGGCACCAAGATGGACCTGATGGACCACCGCGTGCGCCTGAACCTGGCGGGCTATATGATGGACCGCACCGGCACCCAGACCGATTTCGACAACGTCGATACGCGGCCCTATCTCGACAACGGCCAGCCCAACCCGACGTTCAACCTCCACACCGAGGAAACCCGCAACGCGCCGGGCACCTCGCGCATTCGCGGCGTGGAAGCAGACCTGACGGTGCAGGCAGCCGAGGGCCTGACGCTGAGCGCGTCTTACGCCTATACCTATACCCACGTTCCGGCGACGGCGAACCCGTTCCTCAACAACCAGCTGTACCAGGTCTATGTGGTCTATACGCCGGCCAATGCGGCGTCGGGCGCGATCGACTATGCCCTGCCGGTCAATGCCAATGGCAGCGAACTGCGCGTGCACCTCGATGCCAACTATGCCGATCCGCAGTACAGCTTCCAGAACGAATCGGTGAAGACCGACTCCAGCTTCGTTGTCAACGGCCGCATCGCGCTGGCCTCGGTGCCGCTCAATGGCAGCGCCAAGGCGACGTTCTCGGCCTGGAGCCGCAACCTGTTCAACACCACCTACATCTATCGCCGTTCGGGCGCCAACGATGCGGTGCTGGGCGATTATGGCAACTTCAACCCGCCCCGCACCTTTGGCGGCGAGATCGCCATCAGCTTCTGATCACAACGAAATTCCGAGCCCTCACTGGGCGGGCAGTTCCACCGTGGACTGCCCGCTTTTTTTTGCCCGTTTTCCAGCCCATTTGGGCAGAATCGCGCCAAATTCCGGCGGTGTCTTGCCGTGCGGGCGGTTTGCCCTATTTCGGAAGGTGCGATGAAACCGACCGATCTTTCCCAGCTCAAGGCCAATGCCGCGCACATGGCCGGCCGCCTCAAGGTGATGAGCCATCCCGAGCGGCTGCTGATGCTGTGCCGGATGGACGAGGGCGAGGTGAGCGTGACCGAACTGGTGGCGCTGACCGGGCTGTCGCAATCGGGCGTATCGCAGCACCTGGCGCTGCTGCGCGGCGAAGACGTGGTCAACGTGCGCAGCGAGGCGCAGGTGCGCTGGTACAGCCTGAAGGACCCGGTGGTTTCGGGCCTGATCCACGCGATGTGCGTGATGTGCGAAGCTGGCGCGATCAGCCAGCAACATTCTGCCCAGCAACATTCTGAATGAGAGACGACAGCCAGTTCAAGTTTGCGGCAGCGGCCGCGTCATAGCGTGTCTTCCGGGACGACAAGACCCGAGGTGGGAGACACAAGATGAAGACCATTCGCATTGCCGCCATCATGGCCGCCGCGCTGACCATTGGCGGCACGGCCGCGCAAACCGCCCAGGCCCAAGCCTGGGGCGGATATAACCAGGGCTATGGGGGGCAGGGCTATGGCGGCGGTTACGGGCGCGGCTATTACGGCGGCGATGGGGACCGGCAGGGCGGCCGCATGGCTTTCATCTGTTCGGGCCAGCGCGCCCATGGGCTGGAAGCGCGCCTGCGCCACGAGGTGGACGAAGGCGATATCGATCCGCGCCAGGCCGGCCGCATCCACGATGCGATCGACGATCTCGAAGGGCGCCAGCGCAACGAATGCGGCGAGGGAGACTGGCGCTCGGTCAACCGCATCGCCATGCGCTATGACCGCATCGAAGGCTGGATCAACGCCTCGGCCCATCAAGGCGGCGGCTGGGGCGGGCGTGGCTGGTAAGGTCAGCCGAGCGCAATGGCCTGTTGCGCCAGGCTGGCCATCGCCGGGCGATGGCTGACCAGCAGCAGGCCGGTGCCGGTCTGATCCAGCCAGGCGGCCAGGCGCTGGTGCAGCCGCGCCTCGGTCGCCAGGTCCAGCCCCTCGCTCGGCTCGTCGAGCACAAGCCAGGGCCGGCCTGAC
>NZ_APCQ01000280.1:0-1480 GCF_000410615.1 Novosphingobium sp. B-7
CTGGCGCTGGCGCTGGGCCGGCGCGGCCGAGACGATCTGCACCGTCACCCCCCCTTCCAGATCGGCGCTGGCGGCCTGCGCGGCATGGCGCAGCGCCAGCGCGCTGGCCGCAGCCACCACGGTCAGCGCGATCATGATCGCGATCACCCACGGCATCGGGCCCGATAGGCGCGCCTCGGGCAGCAGGCGGGATTCGCCTTCGCCACCCAGGGCACGCAGCGTGCGGGGCAGGGCACTGGCCAAACGCTTCATGAGGTATGCCGTTTCATGGCAGGCCACCATCGCCCATCGGGCCATCGCCATTGCCGCCGGTGTCGACCGGACGGCGCGGGGGATAGCGCAGCGCGCCGGTCGGATCGGCCAGCTTGCCCTTGTCCAGCCGCATGATCAGCGAATCGGGCACCTTGCGGATCAGGTGCAGGTCGTGCGTCGCGACCACCACGGTGGTGCCCAGGCGGTTGAGGCTTTCGAACAGGCGCAGCAGCTTGATCGCCATCTCCGGGTCGACGTTGCCGGTCGGCTCGTCGGCCACCAGGATATCGGGACGGGCGATGACGGCGCGGGCGATCGCCACGCGCTGCTGTTCTCCGCCCGAAAGCGTGGCGGGGCGCGCCTGGAACCGGTCGCCCAGCCCGACCCATTCGAGCATGTCGGAAACCGGCTTGGCGATGTCCTTTTCGCTTTGCCCGGCCACGCGCAGCGGCAGGGCCACGTTGTCCCACGCCGAAAGGTGCGGGACCAGGCGGAAATCCTGGAAGACCACGCCGATGCGGCGGCGAAAGCCGGGCAGGCGTTCGCGCGGCAGGGTGATGGCATCGGTGCCGAACATGCGGATCAACCCGCGCGAGGGGCGCTGCGCCAGATAGAGCAGCTTGAGCAGGCTGGTCTTGCCCGCGCCGCTGGCGCCGGTGAGAAAGTAGAAGCAGCCGGGATAGAGCGTGAACGAGACATCGGCCAGCACTTCGCGGCCGGCGCCATACCGCAGCCCGACATTGTCGAACTGGACAATCTCGGCGGCGGCTTGGTTCATGGCAGAAAGATCGGGCCCCGTTCGCGTGTTTGGTCGTGCGCCATGCCCGCCTACCATGTCGGCGCGGGGGCCGTTTGGCAATGTCCCGCATGGGCGGTTTGGTGCGTCGCGCGATGGCAAGGGTGCCTATACGCGTCAATGCATGTGGAAAAAAGGGCGCATGGGCGATTTGCCCCCTTGCACCCTATTGTTTCAGCCCCTCTCGGCATGCTTAGACCGTTTTATGATAATCGCCTGTCCCGCCTGTGCGACGCGCTATGTCGTCCCCGACAGTGCGATCGGCGTGGACGGCCGTACCGTGCGCTGTGCCAAGTGCCGGCACAGCTGGTTCCAGGCCGGCCCCGAACTCCCGCCGCGCCCGTCGGAGCAAGCTGCGCCGCCCGAAACTGCCGCTGTCGAAACGGTGCCTCCGCCGCCGGTTCCTGCGCCGCCGCCCGCCGCGCCGATGCA
>NZ_APCQ01000281.1:0-531 GCF_000410615.1 Novosphingobium sp. B-7
GCCCGCGCTGATCGCGGCGCGGCGCCTGGGCATTCCCTTCCACTATGAACTGCGCGGCCTGTGGGAAATGAGCCGCGCGGCCAATGTACCCGGCTTTGCCGGCACCGAGCGCCATGCCCTGGGCCTTGAGCTGGAAGCCTTCGTGGCGCGCCAGGCAGATCGGGTCTTTGCCATCTCGGCGCCGCTTGCCGATCATGTCATCGGGCAATGGGGCCTCGATCCTGCGCGCCTGGCCCTGCTGCCCAATGGCATCGACGCACCTGCCTTTGCTGGGATTGCCGCCGCGCGCCATGCCACTACCACCATCGGCTATGCCGGCGCGCTGGTTGCCTATGAAGGGCTGGACCTACTGCTCGATGCCCTGGCCATGCTGCATGCACAGGGCCTGGCCATCGATCTGCTGATCATGGGCGATGGCCCCTTGCGCCAAAGCCTGGAGGAGCAGGCCGCGCGCCTGGGCCTGGCGCAGGCCGTCAGTTTCACCGGGCGCCTCGAACCCGATGCCGCGCGGGCACGCATGGCCGCCTGCCA
>NZ_APCQ01000278.1:0-2566 GCF_000410615.1 Novosphingobium sp. B-7
GAGCGCAGCCAGCGATCCAGGCGTTGCCGTGGCGCTTCGGCCGCCACCGTTGGCGCGGCACTTCTGCCCTCGCGGCCTACCACCAGCCGGGCCGGGGCCAAGCCGGGCGCGCGCGCTTCCAGTACCAGCGGGGCAAGGCCCGCGTCCCCCTGCACGATCGCCTGGGCCAGACCGTTGAACAGGCTGCGCACGGTGCCTTTCTCGCTTTCGTGGCTGTTGGGATCGCCATTGCCCAGCCCGATGATTGCCCCGCCGCGCACGGACAGATGCACCATGTCCTGCGCCACCGGCACATGGCGGCCACGCGCATCGGTGGCATCGATGGTGATCGCCAGGGCATCATCGCCTTCGCTACCCAGCGCGCGGCGCGCGGGGGTCAGCCGCAGCGCCTTTGCCGGGCCAGCGGTCTCGTGCACCATGCGGGCCACCACCTTGCCGCCGTCGATCGCCAGGGCTTCCAGCCGGCCGGGGGCATAGGGGATGTGCAGCGTGTGCCCCATGATGCGGTCGGCCTTGGCGATCTGCGCCACGATGCGCCCGTTCAGCCGCACTTCCAAGCTCGGCGCATTGGTGATCGCCAGCATTTCGATCGGCTGGCCTTCGCGGCCGGGCCAGGTCCAGTGCGGATCGATCCACAACATCGGCGCGCTGTCCAGCCACTGCGCCTGGCGGATGCCGAACGCGGTCTTGGGAAAGCCGCACAGGTCCATGATGCCGAAAAAGCTGCCCACGCTGGGCCAGGCATAGGGCGTGGGCTCGCCATGGTAATCCAGCCCGGTCCAGACAAAGCCGCCGGCCACAAACGGCCGCGCCGCGATTGCCTGCCAGGATTGGCGGTGGGTGGCGCCCCAGCCGGCGGCTTCCTTGTCCAGCGCGGTGATCACGTGGGCCTGCGGATCGCTGGCAAAGGCGCCGCGCGTGCCATAGGCGCTGGTGTCTTCGCTGCTCAGCATCGGCTGGTCGGGATGCAGCGCGTGATAGCGATCGTAATCGCCCTGGTAATAGTTGAAGCCCATGAGGTCGACCGCCTGGCCGACGTTTTCGGGATTGAAGAAGCCGCCACTCATCGCCGCGGTCACCGGGCGGTCCGGGTCGAGCCGGCGCACGGCGGCGCGCAGGCGGCGCACCATTTCCTTGCCGGCATGGGTGCCCTGCATCGGTTCTTCGTTGAACACCGACCATGCGAACACGCATGGATGGTTGCGGTCGCGCCGCACCAGCCATTCCAGCTGCGCCAGATAATCGGGCGCGGGGTTGAACAAGCGGTTTTCGGCCATGACCAGAAAACCCAGCCGGTCGCACCAGTCCATCACTTCGGGCGCGCAGGCGCCATGCGTCATGCGAATGGCGTTGCAGCCCAGCTGCTTAAGGCGCTGCAACCGCCACAGCACCAAGGCATTGGGCACGGCGACGCCCACCCCGGCATGGTCCTGGTGCAGGCACACGCCCTTGATCTTGGTGGCGACGCCATTGAGCAGCAGGCCGCGCGCCGGATCGAACACCACCGCACGAAAACCGATCGCCACGCTGCGGCGGTCGATCACCACGCCATCGCGTTCCACTTCCACTATCAGATCGTGCAGCACAGGATCATCGGGAGACCAGAGCGCCAGCGCGCCATCGGGCCGCAGCGTGATCTGCGCCGTGCCCTGGTCCAGTCCAGCCACTTGCGCCGTGGCACTGCCCTGGCACAGCAGGCGTCCATCGCCATCGCGCACACTGGCGCGCACCACGGCACTGGCCGGTGCGTCGGCGATATTGCCCAGCGTCACGCTGACCGGCACCGTCCAAGTGCCATCGGCCTGGCGCACCGGGTGGCCATGCACGCCCTGTTCGGCAATGTGCAGCGGCGGCCGGGTCACCAGCCAGGCATGGCGATAGATCCCCGCGCCTTCGTACCACCAACCCTCGCGCACGGTGGCATCGGCGCGCACCGCGATCCAGTTGAGATCGTCGCCATAGCGGGCAAAGGGCGTCAGATCGATCGTCACCCCGGTATAGCCCGACCAGGAGTGTGCCACCTCGCTGCCATTGACCCACACCGTGGCGTGGCTGGCGATGCCGTCAAAGCGCAGCTCGATCTTCTGGCCTTCCACTGCCGGGTCGAGCCGGATCAGGCGGCGATACCAGCCGACCCAGCCGATCCCACGCGGGCGATAGCCTTGCGAGACATTGGCAGCGGGATCGAAGCCCTGCGCGCTGGCCCAATCGTGCGGCAGCGTAACCGCCTGCCAGTCTGACGCATCGAAATCGAGCGCGGCCGGCCCACCGGCGTTGCCGGCCTTGACCGACAGATAGGTGGCATTGTGATCGGCGGGCACGGGAAAAGGAATGTCGCCTTCGTGAAACAGCCATCCCTGGTCGAGCGACTGGCGCCCCGGCTCCGTCACCGGCAGGCGCGGCGCGGCGCCGGGCAGGGGGGCTGGCATGCGCAAGCCGCCAGGCATCATGTCCGTCGGGGCGATCAGCAGTGCCGCGCCGCGGTTTGCGCTGGGCAGGGCCATCGCGCTGCCGCCCCAGCCCAGCCGCATTGCCATGGCCCAGCCCGCCGCCCCTTTCAGCAAGG
>NZ_APCQ01000279.1:0-3471 GCF_000410615.1 Novosphingobium sp. B-7
CAAGTGGCCGCGCCGCAGCGGCGGGGCATCACTGCGGGCGGTGCGGCACGTCTGGCTCTGACGCCGCCCCGGCGCCCAGCACCGCGCGCAGGCCGGCGGTATCGCGCAGGCGCACCTCCTGCTGCGGATAGGGCACTTCCACCCCGTGTTCCTGAAACAGCTGCCACAACGCGCGCAGCACCTGGCTGCGCACGTTGCCGGTGCCATCCTGCGGATCTTCGATCGTCACATAGATCGCCATGTCGATGCCGCTGGCACCCAGCGCGGTCATCGCCACCGATGGCCCCGGATCGCTCAGCACGCGCGGCGCGGCGCGGGCGGCCTGCAACATCAGCTTTTCCGCCATGTCGATATCGGTGCCATAGGCCACGCTGACCGGGATGGTCAGCACGATCTGGGTGTTGGAATAGGACCAGTTTTCGACCTGGGTGGTCATGAGGATTTCGTTGGGAATCAGGTATTCGCGGTTGTCACGCGTGGCCACCGACACGGCGCGGATGCCGATCTTGCGCACCTGGCCCACGGTGCTGCCCTTGCCATCGTTGATCGCGATGACGTCTCCGGGCTTGATCGACCGATCCATCAGCAGGATTAGCCCGGCAATCAGGTTGCCGAAGGTCTTCTGCAGGCCAAAGCCGATGGCCAGGCCAAAGGCACCGGAAAATACCGTCAGCGCGGTGAAATTGATCCCCAAAAGGTCAATGCCCATGAAGAACGCCAGCGCCCAGACCATGAGCGAGACGATCTTTTCGCCCAAGACCTGCTGCACCGGATCGAGACTGGTGGCGCGGGCAAAGAAATAGCGCGCCAGCCGGCTGCCCAGCCGGGCCAGCATGAACATGGCAAAGACCACCAGCACCATCTTGCCGGCGTTGAACACCGAGATGTGGTAGTGCCCCACGTCAAACCCGAGATCGTCGAGCGACTGGAGGAAATCGCCGACCTGGCGGTGCGTCTTGTGGCTGACCCAGCTGCTCATCGTGCCGCCGCCCAGGCAGCCAGCGCCTGTTCCAGATCGGCAATCAGATCGTCGGCATCTTCCAGGCCGATGGCCAGGCGCACGGCAAAGCGATCGGCCGCGTCCATGTCGGGCCGGGGCCAGGGGCTGGCGGTGCGGATCGCGGCGGGATCGACGGGCGTGGCCAGGCTTTCAAAACCGCCAAAGCTGTAGCCGATGCCGAACAGAGCCAGCGCATCGATCAAGGCATCGCGTGCCTTGGCCGTGCCGCCCTTGAGCACGAAGCTGAACAGCCCGCAGCCGCCGGTGAAATCGCGGCACCAGTGATCGTGGCCGGGCGATCCCGGCAGCATCGGGCACAGCACGCGCGCCACTTCGGGCCGGGTGTCGAGCCATTGCGCCACGCGCAGCGCGGCAGCGGTCGCGGCATCGAGGCGCAGCGCCATGGTGCGCAGGCCGCGCAGCATGATCGCGGCATCGTCTGGCGAAACGACCAGGCCCAGGTTCTGGCAGCGCAGGCGCAGCTTGCCATACCAGTGCGCGCCAGCCGTGGCGCTGCCCATCACCACGTCGGAATGGCCGCTGACATGCTTGGTCAGCGACATGATGCTGATGTCCGCGCCATGGGCCAAGGGCGCAAAGCCAAGCGGTGAAGCCCAGGTATTGTCCACCAGTACGGCCAGACCGTGTGCCTTGGCCGCGCCGATCAGCGCGGGCATGTCGGGCACTTCCATGGTCAGGCTGCCCGGCGCTTCCAGCAGCACGGCCTTGGCGCCGGGGCACAGCGCGGCAAAGGCGGCAGTGTCCATAGGATCGAACCAGATCGTCTTCACGCCGAAATCGGCCAGCAGGCCGCGCGCCATGGCGCGGCTGGGCTCATAGGCATTGTCGGTCAGCAGCAGCGTATCGCCGGGCCGCAGCACGGTGAGCAGCGCGCCGCAGATCGCGCTGACGCCAGAGGGATAGAGCACGGCGCCGCCCCCCTCGGCGCCTGGTTCCAGCCCGGTCAATGCCTCGGCCAGGGCCCATTGCGTGGGCGCACCGCGCCGGCCGTAATAGAAATGCCCATCGGCGTTGCCGGGGTGGCTGCGCAGGGCAGCCATATCGGGATAGAGGTGCGTGCTGGCGCGCCACACCGGCGGGTTGACGACCGCGCCGGGCTGGCCGGGCGTGCCGGTCCATTCCGGCCGGCGCCCGGCGGCAACGATGCGGGTGGCGGTCTTGAGCGGCTTGTCGGAAGGGGCAGTCATGCCCGCGTGCAAAGCACAGATGCGCCCATTCCGAAAGCCTGCAAACAGATGCGCCGCGCCCGGCAGATCAATGCAACGCGATCAATCTACGCCGGTCAATCTACCAGGCAGGTGGCCGGGCCGGTTTCCTTGGGTGTGGCGGGATCGGCGCCCCATTCGCTCCAGCTGCCATCATATAGCGCCACGTCGGTCTTGCCGAGCAGGTGCAGGGCAAAGATCACGACATTGGCCGTCATCCCCGAACCGCAGCTGGCGATGACCGGGCGATCGAGATCGACTCCGGCGTCGGCAAAGGCGGCGCGCAGGCCATCGGGCTTTTTCCAGGTGCCATCAGCAGCGAACAGGCTGGCATAGGGCACGTTGCGCGCGCCGGGAATGTGGCCGCTGGCCAGCGCCGGGTTGGTTTCCTTGACATCGCCGGTAAAGCGGCCGGCGCCGCGCGCATCGACCAGCTGTTCGGCATGGCTGGACAGGTTGTCGAGCACTTGCGCCTTGGAACGCAGCGCGCTCAGGTCGCTCCACGCGGTGAAATGGCGGTGACGCAGGGTTTCGCGCCCTTGCGCGCAGGGGCGCCCTTCGGCCTTCCACTTGGCGATCCCGCCATCGAGCAGCGCCACGTTCTGCGCGCCGAACAGTGTCAGCAGAAACCAGGCGCGGGTGGACGATTTAATCGGGCTGTCATCGTAAAGCACGATGCGGCTGCCATCGCCCAGGCCCAGGCTTTGCATGCGGCTGGCGAATTTTTCCGCCGGGGGCAGCGTGTTGGGCAGGCCGGTGGCGTTGTCCACCAAGTTGCCCAGATCCATGAAGACAGTGCCAGGAATGTGGCACGCCTCATACTCCAGCGCGGCATCGCGCTTGTGTTCGGGCAAAAAGCAACTGGCATCGACGATGCGCAGATCGCTCGCACCCATCTCGTTGGCGAGCCATTGGGTGGAGACCAGCGGTTCCATGAATTTCTCCTGCCTGCGTGCGACCCGTCTGGCGCGGGTTGATTTTGGACGCTGAACTTAATCCTGCGGGGCGATGGCGTCGATTGCAAAAATAGCCAATCGACGCCCCGTTTCGTTTCACTTTTCGCCGCAGCCTCTCACAGCGCAGGCAGGGGCATGGGCCGCTGATCGAGCGTTTCGAATACGCGTGGCCCCTGATCGAGGCGAAAGGGTTGCAGCCGCGCGGCCGGATCGCCCGGCGCGGCCGGCTGGCCGACCAGGAACGCGGCATGGGCATGGGCCGCGCCGCCATCGTCCTCGCGCGTGGCCC
>NZ_APCQ01000797.1:0-3179 GCF_000410615.1 Novosphingobium sp. B-7
CGATTTTTGCAACAGAGCCGCCTCGCGAACTGTGAGGCCGGAAGCGATATGTTCGCGCGCCTTGCGGAGCTTGTCAGGTGTGACCACTGGCCGCCGCCCACCGGGGCGACCTCGCTCGCGAGCGGCCTTGAGGCCTGCATGGGTGCGCTCCCGGATCAGATCGCGCTCAAACTGGGCAAGCGAGCCGAAGATGTTGAACACCAGCATCCCGCCCGAAGTGGTGGTGTCGATGTTCTCGGTGAGCGAGCGGAACCCGATACCTCGCGTCGCTAGCTCGCCGACCTTCTCAATCAGATGGCTCATCGAGCGCCCAAGACGGTCGAGTTTCCAAACCACCAGCGTGTCGCCGCTGCGCAGATAGGCGAGCGCCTCGGCCAGGCCGGGCCGATCGGCTTTTGCACCAGATGCGTGATCGTCGAATATCCGGTCGCACCCGGCCGCGTTCAGCGCGTCGAGCTGGAGTGAGAGCTTCTGGTCTGCCGTCGAGACGCGCGCATAGCCGATCAACGCCACATGCAGCCCAATCCTGTCCGTTTTCCCATCATTATCTGATCTTGTCCGAATCGCCGTTATAGGTCCAGAGTTAACGGACATATTCCTGCTGGCCGCCAGAGGACCGTCTGACGGACACGCAAAGCGAAGGAGATGATGCTTGGCGAGACGGCGACTGGTGAGCCTGGAAATCTGGGCGAGGCATTATGGCGCGCCGCTCGATGAGCGCGAGATCGCGCGTCATTATACGCTGACCAGCGACGACCTGGAAATTGTCGGCCGCCGTCGCGGCGATGCCACCCGGCTCGGCTATGCGATGCTCATGCTATATATGAGATGGCCTGGCCGTGCGCTGGAAGCGGGCGAAGTCCCGCCCGCTCCTGTGCTCGCCTATGTGGCGCAGCAACTCGGCGTCGCGCCGGCAGCCTTCGCGGATTATGCCCATCGGGACCAGACCCGTCGCGAGCATCTCGTCGAAATCCGACGATCGCACGGGTTCAGGATTTTTGACCGCAACGCTTTCCGTGAAGTTGTCGCCTTCTCGGTCCCAATCGCGCAGACCATCATACACCCCGGCCAGATGGCAGACGTCATCGTCGATGAACTCCGGCGCCTGCAGATCCTCCTGCCTTCTCCGTCGATTCTCGAAGCGGTGCTGCGGCGGGCGCGCCAGCAAGCCGAACAGCTTACCTATGAAGTGCTCACGAATGGCCTGCTGCCTGACACCCTTCAGGGCCTGGACGATTTGCTGGCCCGACGACCGGGGCAGGTCGCGACATGGCTATCCTGGATGCGCAATGCGCCACAATCGCCGGCAGCGCGCAACATCCTGCGCCTGATCGAACGGCTCGCCTATATCCGCGCGCTGGGCCTCGATCGCGCCCGTGCCGACATGATCCCGGCTTTGACTTTTGACAGGCTGGCGGACGAAGGCAGCCGCATCACACCCCAGCACCTTGGCGAACTCAATGCCCTGCGCCGCCATGCGACGCTGGCGGCAACCGGCATCCGGCTTGAGGAAAGCCTGACCGACGCCACCCTGACGATGTTCGACAAGCTGTTGGGCAGCATGGCGCGCCGCGCCGAGAACCGGACCCGCGACAAAGCCCTCAAGACGGTGCGCGAGTTGCAAGGCCACCTCCGGACGCTCACGGGGTCTTGCCGCCTCCTCATCGACGCGCGCAGCAAGGGCGTGGATTCTCTGGCGCAGATCGAGGCGCTGGACTGGCAGCACTTCGCCGTGGCCGTCGAGCAGGCCGAAGTGCTCGGGCGACCGGAAACCGTCGATCGCACCGCCGAATTGATCGAGCGGCATCGGACGGTGAAGCTCTTTGTCGGCGCTTTTCTCAACGCCTTCGAGTTTCGCGGCGCCGGCGCGGTTCAGGGGCTCCTGTCAGCGCTGGCCATCATCGCGGAGCTATATCGGACCGGCAAACGGCGCTTGCCTGATCGCGTGCCGCTACGCTTTGTGCCGCCCGCATGGCGCCCGTTCGTCCTGCGGGATGGCATCGTTGATCGTGCCGCTTATGAACTATGCGCCTTGTCGCAACTACGCGAGCGGTTGCGAGCCGGGGATATATGGGTCGCGGGAAGCCGGCAGTTTCGCGATTTCGACAGCTATCTCATACCGCCGGCGACCTTTGCGGCGCTGCGCGAGAAGGGGCCGTTGCCGCTCGCCATCGAAACGGATTTCGAGCGCCATATCGAGGAACGGCGCACCAGGCTCGACACGGCGATCGAGCAGGTAACGGTCCTTGCACGGCAAGGGGAGCTGCCCCAGGTTAAGCTTGACGAAAACGGTCTCATCATCTCGCCGCTGAAGGCGGCAACACCGCCCGCCACCGAGATTGCCCGTCGCGCCGCCTATGATCGACTGCCGCGCGTGAAGATCACCGATCTTCTGCTGGAGGTCGATGCCTGGACCGGGTTCAGCGAATGCTTCATCCATCGTCGTTCGGGCCGGGAAGCCGACGATCGCAATGCGCTGCTCACGGTCATCCTCGCCGATGGCATCAATCTCGGCCTCACACGCATGGCGGAAACCTGCCGGGGCGCAAGTCTGCGTCAGCTCGCCCATCTTCACGACTGGCACATCAGCGAAGCCGCCTATGGCGAAGCGTTGGGAAGGCTGATCGACGCCCATCGCGCCATGCCGCTCGCCGCGCTGTGGGGAGACGGCACCACTTCGTCGAGCGACGGACAGCAATTTCATGCCGGGGGCCGTGGGGCCGCGATCGGCGACATCAACGCGCGCAGCGGCAACGAACCAGGCGTTGCCTTCTACACCCATGTCTCGGATCGATATGACCCCTTCGCAAGTCGGGTGATCGCGGCGACCGCTGGCGAAGCGCCCTATGTGCTGGATGGCTTGCTGTATCACCAGACCGGCCTGACGATCGAGGAGCACTACACCGATACGGGCGGGGCATCGGACCATGTGTTCGGCCTCATGCCCTTCTTCGGCTACCGCTTCGCGCCGCGCCTGCGCGACATCAAGGAGCGTCGTTTACACCTCCTTCCCGGCCAAGAATCCGGCCCCTTGCTTGCCGGCATGACGGCCGAACCGATCGCATTGGGTCATGTCGCGGCGCATTGGGACGAACTGCTGCGGTTCGCCACGTCGATCCGCACCGGCACCGTCACTGCTTCGGCAATGCTGCGCCGCTTGTCCGCCTATCCGCGACAGA
>NZ_APCQ01000771.1:0-3849 GCF_000410615.1 Novosphingobium sp. B-7
CGCGGCGAGCGCCACGATCTGCGCATCACGGGCGGCCCGGGCCTGGGCACCGCTGCGCCCGCTGGTTGCTGGCAATGCGCCGGGCAATTGATCCGGTTGTTCGTCTGGCGCGTTGGTCAGCGTATCGAGCGCGAGGCCGGGGCCGACGATCTCGCGCGTGGCGGTGCGGCCGTCCGCGCCGCTCGTGGCCAGGCGGGCAAGGCCGGTGGTCTTGTCGATCGAGAGGGTGCAGCGCGCTACGTCCGGCTCTGCCATGGCTTGGGCCAGCAGTGCCATGACGGCTTGCGCCAGGCCTTGGTCAGCCGCCGCCTTTTCCGCGTTGCGCTTGCGCTTCTTGCCCATGCCCCATCCCCGTTGCTTGCGCTTGCTGTGATCGATGGTGTATTCGTGATATGAAAAATATCACAAACTGCCGCGACGGCAAGGTTCAGATGGTGAAATCCGCCGGTACGCTGTCGTCGCCCGGGCACAGATCATCAGCGTTGAGGGTAAGCGTGAGGCAGGCGCGCGTGCCGGGCATAGCCTCGCCGGGATGCACCGCCTCGTGCGCCAGGCGTGCCCCGCGCGAGCGGGTGAGCGCATCGATCAGCCGCGTGCCAAGGCCGGTGCCATGCACGGTGCCGTCGGGCGGCATGCCCCAGCCATCATCTTCCACGCACAGCATCAGGCGCGCCTCGGCATCAACCTGCTGCGTTAGGCGCAGGGTGACGCGCACCACGCCTTCGGCATCGGCCGGATAGGCATATTTGCAGGCATTGCCGACCAGTTCGTTGGCGGCAAGGCCAATGGTGACGGCAAGGTCGGTTTTCAGCCGCGCGGGATCGGCATCGACCGTCACCGTGCGCGGCCGCTGGGCCGACCAGGCATCGCCCATGTCGCTGGCCAGGGCGGCGAGATAATCGTCGATCGCCACGAATTCGACGTCATTGGTCGTGTAAAGCCGCCGGTTGACCTGGGCGATCGTGGCAATGCGCTGGTGCGCGCGATAGAGCGCATCGCGCGCGGCTTCGTTGTCCACGCTGCGCGCCTGCATCGAGACGAATGCCATGACCATCTGGAGGTTGTTGGCAACGCGGTGGTTGACCTCGCGCAGCAGGGTTTCCAGCCGGGCGTTGCTGGCGCGCAGATCCTGTTCGGCGCGGTCGCGGGCCTGGCGCAGGGCGGTGGCTTCCAGCACCTGGGCAAAGCTTTGCGCCAGAAGATCGAAGAAATCGTCGCCCACTGCCTTGACGACATAGTCCTGCGCCCCGGCTTTCAGCGCGGCCACGGCGATGCGGCTCTCTTCCGAGCCGGTGACATAGACGATCGGCGGGCAATCGGGCAGGGCGCGCAGCCCTTCGAGCGTGGAGAGGCCGTCGCGACCCGGCATGTAATGGTCCACGGCTACCAGGTCGAAAGCCTGGCTTGCGGTCATGGCGATGCCTTCATCGCCGCTGGCCGCGGTGGTTACGTCATATCCCTTGCGCGCCAGCACACGTGCGACGAGGCGCCGCAACCCCTCGTCGTCGTCGATATAGAGAATGCGCGCGGCGGGACGGATCAGACCTCCTCCGCACTCGGGATCTGGATCACCGACAGGAACAGGCCCAGCTGACGGATGGCGTCGGCAAAGCTTTCATAATTGACGGGCTTGGTGATGTAGACGTTGCAGCCCAGGTCATAGCAGCGCTGGATTTCCACCTTGTCATCGGTAGTGGTCAGCACGACCACCGGGGTGCGGCGCAGCGGGCCATCATCGCGCTTGATCCGGGCGAGGATATCGATCCCGCTCATGTCCGGCAGGTTGAGATCGAGCAGCACCAGCGCCGGGCCATTGTGGCTGGGGCCGTGCTCGCTATCGAGCAGGAACGACAGCGCCGAGGTGCCATCGACGAAGTGATGGATCGTGTTGGAAATGCCGGCGCGGCGGATGTTCTTCTCGATGAGACGGGCATGACCCTCGTCGTCCTCGATCATCACGATGTTGACGGGACGTTGATTAACCATTGGCTTCTGCGCCTTTCCATTCGATCGGCAGGTTGACGCGGAACGTGGCGCCCTTGCCCAGTTCCGAAACCACT
The DNA here is from genome assembly GCF_000410615.1 of Novosphingobium sp. B-7. Lineage (NCBI taxonomy): Bacteria > Pseudomonadati > Pseudomonadota > Alphaproteobacteria > Sphingomonadales > Sphingomonadaceae > Novosphingobium > Novosphingobium sp. B-7. Next base: position 2,061 of record NZ_APCQ01000771.1, read on the forward strand.
TCGATCACACCGCCAAGGCGATAGGCAAGCGCACGAACATGCGCAAGACCGATGCCTTCGCCCGGCTGGTCCTGCACGCCAGAGCGGCGGAAAAGGTCGAAAATGCGTTCATGATCACGAGGATCGATGCCGCGGCCGTTGTCCGTCACCTCGATGATGGCGCGGCCGCGCACGGCCTTGCCGCTGATGTGGATTTCACCGGCGCGGCCGGGCTGAAGGTACTTCAGCGCGTTTTCCATGAGGTTGGACAGGATCTGTTCCAGCGCGGTGCGATCGCTGGTGAGCGCGGGCAGCGCCGCGATGGTCAGCGTGGTGCCGGTTTCGGTCAGGCGGTGCTGCATCGTATCGGCAATCGAGCGGACCAGCGCGGTGAGATCGAGCGTCTCGGGCGCCAGGGTGCGGCGCCCTTCACGCGAGAGGCGCAGGATGGCATTGATCAGCCGGTCCATCTTCTGGGTGGAACTGCGGATGAAGCCGATCGCCTCGGGCAGGTCTTCCTCTACCGCGCGCAGCACATCGGCGGGGGGGGGCACCGCAGCGCCCGCCTGTGCCGGATCGTGCAGCGAGCGGGCGATCACGTCGGTCGCCGCTTCCAGTTCGGCGGTAAAGCCCATGACGTTGACCAGCGGAGAGCGCAGATCGTGGCTGACAATATAGGCAAAGCGCTGGATTTCGGCATTGGCGCGCTGCAGCTCGGTGGTGCGCGAATCGACCAGGCGTTCCAGGTCGGTATTGAGCGCGCTCAATTCCAGGCGCGAGGCGCGCAGATCGCGCAGGGTGCGGCGGACCAGCAGGATCGTGGCGCTGGCCACTGTCAGGATCAGCAGCGCGATCGCCACCAGCACCATGTTGAACGTGCGCAGGCTTTGCGCCTGCAGCGATTCGCGCTGGCGCAGCAGGGCGCGCTCTTCATCGGCCATGGCGTCGGCCACCTGGCGGATCTCGCGAATATGGACAACGACGGGATCGTGGAAGAAATCGCTGCGCAGGGCGGCCTGCGCGCTTCTGCCCCTGCTGCGTTCCGTCCTTTCGGCCTTGACGTAATCGCTCAGCAATTGCCGCATCCTGCGGATGTTGGCGGCCTGCTCGGGATTGTCTGCGGTCTTGCTCTGGACCATGTCGAGATCGGCGAGCGCGCTGGCCAATGCCTCGTCGAACAGGCCATTGAACGCGGGATCATCGCTCAGTAGGCGGCCGCGCCGGGCGGTTTCCATGCGCTCGGCCTTGCTGGCAAAGGCGCCGATGCGCGCCTGCACTTCCAGCGTATGGGCAACCCAGCGCTCGCTGTCGGTATTGCGTTGCTGCGTCCACAATGCCGCGCCGAGCCCGGCGAGCAGGGCGGCAAAACCGATGGTCAGCAGTGTCAGGATGAAGCGGTTGACCCGGGTATCCCTGCCCAGCGCGGTCAGATTCGTCGTTTGCATTGAAACCCTTCCCGCGCGGCACGATCGCAGATGGCGCCGCGCGCCCACGACAGGAATGCCGATCGGCCCGGTTGGTTCCACCTGCGTCCCCCAACAATGGCATTTTTGCGCCGGGGCGAGCGCGGCATGGCAGCGGCGGCGCGCAGGTTTGCCATGAAAAAAGGGTGCAGGCCGCGTGGCCCACACCCCTTTTTCAAGCCATCGGCGCTGCCGCTGAATCAGACCACGCGGCGCACCTTGTTGCGGTGCTGGCCGGTTGTGGCCGGGCCGCGCGGGCGAAACCGGCGCTTGGCAGCCGCTTCACCACCGGCGTCGTGCCGGGCGGCATCGCTGCGCGGGGCATCGCTGCGACGGCGATCCTGGCC
>NZ_APCQ01000770.1:0-11741 GCF_000410615.1 Novosphingobium sp. B-7
CCGCCGCTGGCGCATTGCGCGGGCCCTGGCGCGCCGGCGCTGCCGGGCCAGTGCCCAGGCCATCCTGGTCCACCGGAATGGCATCGTCGGGCGTGCGGCCCTGCGGCCCGCCGTTGGGAGCGCCGCTCTGGCCGCCTTCCAGGCCATCGCCCTGCTGGCCGTTGACGGTGTTGCCGTTCTCGTCGGTGTAGTAATAGTCGTTGGGGTTGTTGAGCATCGCCTCGTCATCGGGCTCCAGCTGCCATTCGGGCAGCTTGAGCTGGTTGTCGAACTGCTCGACCGGGCGCTTGGCCGTGGCCACGCGCATATAGGCGGCAAAGGCGCGCGCCGGCGCGGTCCCGCCCTGCAGGCCGGGGACGGGATGGGCATCGTCGCGGCCCATCCACACGCCCGTGGTGATCCCGCTGGAAAAGCCCAGGAACCAGCCATCCTTGTTGGAACTGGTGGTGCCGGTCTTGCCCGCCACGGGGCGGCCGATCTGCGCCGCGCGGCCCGTGCCGATGTTCACCGCCGTCTGCAACAGATCGGTGATCTCTGCCGCCACGTAATCGGGCACCAGCTGCTGCTGCGCATCGGGACGGTGGCTGTAGAGCACTTCGCCGTCGGTGGTGGTCACCTTGCGGATGCCATAGGGCGTTACCAGCCGGCCCTTCGCCTCGACCGAGGCAAAGGCGCGCACCATGTCGATCACGCGCACGTCGCTGGTGCCCAGCACCATCGACGGCATCGTGTTGATCGGCGTGGTGATGCCAAAGCGGCGGGCCATGTTGGCCACGGCGCTGAAGCCCACTTCGTTGCCCAGCTGCGCCGCCACGGTGTTCTTGGAATAGGCAAACGCGGTGCGCACGTCGATCTGCCCGGCATAGCTGCCGCCCGAATTGCGCGGGCTCCATCCGTCGATCGTCACCGGCTCGTCCACCACGCGGTCTTCGGGGCGATAGCCCCGCTCCAGCGCCGCGAGATAAACGAACAGTTTCCACGCCGAACCGGGCTGGCGCACGGCATTGGTGGCGCGGTTGTAGTTCGAGGTGACATAGTCGGTGCCGCCCACCATCGCCAGGACCGCGCCATCGCGGTCAACGCTGACCATCGCGCCCTGCGCGCCCTTGGGCACTTGCGAGCTGATGGCATCGGTGGCGGCGCGCTGCGCCACGGGATCGAGCGTGGTCCACACTTCGATCGGCTGGTCATTATCGGGCACCAGCACGTCAAGCTGCGGCAGCACCCAATCGGTGAAATAGCGGGCCGAATTCTGGCCCTGCTCGGCCGCGAGATGCACGGCCTTGAGATCGACTGCGCCCGCCTGGGCCGGGGTCAGCGTGCCGGCATCGACCATGGTTTCCAGCACCACCTTGGCGCGATCGACCGCGGCCTGGGCGTCTGCCGTCGGGGAATAGTGCGATGGCGCCTTGACCAGGCCAGCGATGATCGCCGCCTCGCCCAGCGAAAGCTGCTCGCCCGAATGGCCGAAGAACTTGCGCGCGGCCGAATCGACGCCATAGGCGCCGCCGCCGAAATAGACCTTGTTGAGATAGAGTTCGAGAATCTGGTCCTTGGAAAACTTGCTTTCCAGGGCCAGCGACAGGATCGCCTCGCGAATCTTGCGGTCGAACGTGCGGCTGTTGTTGAGGAAGATGTTGCGCGCCAACTGCTGCGTGATGGTGGAGCCGCCCTGGCGCCAGTGCCCGCTTTGCGCGCGCACCATCAGCGAGCGCACGATGCCCACCGGGTCCACGCCCCAGTGTTCGCGGAACCGGCGGTCTTCCACCGAAACCAGCGCATCCTTCATCGGCTGGGGGATGCGATTATAGGGAATCCACTTGCCGTAGCTGGGCCCGAGCGTGACGATTTCCGAACCGTCGTTGGCCCGCACCACGATCATCTGGCCGGCCTGGCTGGACTTGAGCTTGTCATAGCTGGGCAGCGAACGGGCGGTGACCAGCACCGCGCCGGTAATCCCCAGCGCGACCAGCAGCGCCAGGCCCGTGCCCCACACCAGCAGGCGGCGCAGCCATCGTCCGATCATGGAAGGTGCGCGGCTGCGCTGCGCGGGGTCATCGCCGTCTTGTCCGCGGCGCGGAACGTCCCGTCTGGCCATTAGTGGTTACCGGTTTCCTCGAAGGCGCAGGAGCGCGCCGTGATTGCGAGCCAAGGGCCGCCCTTGCACGGGCGATCCGTAACGCAGGGTTAATGAAACAGGCAACCCGGCGCCTCGGCTCGCTCCCTAACGCATCATTCTTCCGGCGTGAAGTCGAGCGCGGCAGAGTTCATGCAATAGCGCAGCCCGGTGGGCGCCGGGCCATCGGGAAACACGTGGCCCAGATGCCCTTCGCAGCGGGCGCAGCGCACCTCGGTGCGAATCATCCCGTGCGAGGTGTCGCGCAGTTCTTCCACCGCGGTTTCATCCATCGGATGGGTAAAGCTGGGCCAGCCGCAGCCGCTGTCAAACTTGGTGGCAGAGGTGAACAGCGGTTGCCCGCAGCCTGCGCAGGTATAGTCGCCGCGCGCCTTGTTCTTGTCGTACTTGCCGGTGAACGCGCGCTCGGTCCCGGCCTGGCGCAGGACGTGATACTGCTCCGGGCTCAGGCGTTCGCGCCATTCCGCCTCGGTCAGGTTCAACTTGTCGGTCATGGATGGGATCTCCTTTGCCGCGCAATATGGGGTGCAGGCGCGGGCGGAACAACCGGATGGCGCGCGTTCTGGGGCGTCCTCTGTCGCCTTGTGCCACTTCCTGTCGCACGTCGCTTAAATTCCGCCACATTATGCGCTATGACCGATGCGTGATGGAAAAATTGCAAGAGCCTCTGGCCGATATTGCCCAGTGCAGCCTCCCCGTGGCGTTGGAGGTGATGGGCGAGCGCTGGTCGTTCATGATCCTGCGGGCCGCATTCACCGGCATCTCGCATTTCGAGGAATTTCTCTCGCAATTGGGCATTGCCCGCAACATCCTGTCCAACCGCCTGTCGCGGCTGGTCGATCATGGCATTCTCGCCCGCATTCCCTGCTGCGACGATCGCCGGCGCGTGGAATATCGGTTGACGCCCAAGGGCTTCGATCTGCTGCCAGCGATGCTGGCGCTGCGCCAGTGGGGGGAAAAGTGGGGCGCTGGAATTTCCTGCAACCCGGTGCTGTGTGATGCCCGCGATGGCCAGCCGATCGCGCCGATCGTGCTGCGCGCGCACGATGGCCGCCCGCTCGGGCCGGCAGACCTTGCCTGGCGCCGGCGGGAAGAAATCGATGCGCCGGCACGGGCCGAAAACGCCGATCATGATCGTGGGGAACAAGCGCCGGCCGCAAAGTCCAAGGAACGGGCCTGACAGTATTCGGGGCAGGATCGCCGGTGGAAACGGCGACCCTGCCCCGCCAACCGCACGGGGGACTGCGCGTGCGGCAAGCTCTTGTCTGGACGTTGTTTGATGAATGGAGCCAAAACGGTTTCGTTCGCGCAAATTCATGGATGCGGCGAACTGCTCAGCGCGCGGCGAGAACCTGCTCGCGGGCCAGCGCAACCTGAACCTTGCCCTGGCGCGTCGCCACGCTGAAGCAATTGCGCTGGTCCTGCGCCTGGTCGAGCGTGACCTTGCCGATACCGATGCCGCAGGCCTGGCGCGCGGCAGCGCGCACCCGGCGATCGGCCACGGCGCGGCCCTGCACGGTCATCAGGTTGAGGTCGGACAGCTTCACCGGCACGCGAGTCACGGTCATGCCCATGTCGGCGTTCGACTCGGCCGATACGGCGGCGGTAGTCTGTGCGGCGGCAGGCATGCTGCCCAGCGACAGGGCGCCCAGCGCGGCCAGCGAGAGAGCGAGGGGACGGAAGGCGGGGCGGAAAGCGGTGGTGGTGGCAAACATGGGTCGATTCCTTTTGTGTGGTGGAACAAAAGCGCGGATCGAATGGATCAGTCGGGTTTCTGTGGCATCCCGCAGGGCATCTGTTGGCCCGTTGGGCTGTCTGTCTTGCGGTATGTCAGTGGTTTAACCCGGTCCTGCCGCCCCGGCGCGCCCTGCTCGACCAGGCACGGCCCCATCCCGACCAGCGCCGCTCGTCCCCGACGAACCGCCATGCAGCACCGGCCAACGACACGGCCGTTCCGCCCTTGGGCCGACCAACGCCTTGACCGCGCGGGCCGGCGGACGGCGATGCCGGCTCGATTCGTCTGAACCTACGTGTCACTGCGCAGCAAAGCCTTTGCCCCGCGGCAAGAAAGGCGCACTATCGCGGCGCAATGGCAGTGGCCGTCATCTTTGTCCTGGGCATCGTCAACTTCGCGCTCAACCGCGCGGTGATGGCCAGCAACCATCCGCTGCTGCGCCAGATGCCGCCGCTGCTCAAGACAATGAACCAGCGCTTTTCGCTGCTGATCGAGTTCCTCATGCTGGTGGCGGGCATGCTGCTCGCCGCGCAGGGCTGGGCCTGGGGCGCGATCGGCTATGGCCTCTACAGCATGATGAACGGCTTTTCCGCCTGGATGATCTTGTCGGGCCGAGTCTGACCATAAGGCCATGGCGGGGAACCGCGCGGTGCCCGGCGCATTGGCCGGGGGGAGGACCCTTTGCTCATGACCACCATTCCGCTCTGGCTTGTCGTCAATCCGGCGAGCGGCAGCAATTCCGAAGCTGCCGTTGCCGCACTCACCGCTGCCCTGGCCGAAGGCGGCCACGCGCCCTCGCGCGTGCTGCGTATCCCGGCCGACGATCTGCCCACCCGCGCCACGCTGGAGGCGGCCAATGTCGCCACGCTGGCGATCTTCACCGGCGATGGCACGGTCAATGCCCAGGTTGCGCGTCTGCACGGCTGGTCGGGGCGAGTACTGATCCTGCCGGGCGGCACGCAGAATCTCCTGGCCAAGTCACTGCATGGTGATGTCGATGCCCCCACGATCGCGGCGCGGCTGGGCCGGGGTGAACTCCATGCGATGCGCCGCCACGCGGTCGAAACATCGGCCGGCCATGCCTTGGTCGAAGTTCTTGCCGGCCCCGGCGCCACCTGGGCCGATGTGCGCGAGGGCGTGCGCGACATGGACCTGTCGAGCATTGCCAGCGCCTTGGGCGAAGCGGTGCGCAGCACTGCCGGCGGCGCTGCCGTGCGCGTGGAGGAGCCCGCCTTGGGCAAGCCCGAGGGCTATCGCGCCGTGCGCATCGATGCTGACGATGGCACGCTCACGCTTGATGGCTATGACGCGCAGGATTGGGCGGATCTTGCCGCCCATGGAGTGTCGATGCTGGTCAAGCGCGATTTCCGTCAGGGTCCGCATGAAGAACTGGGCCAGGCCGATGCCGTAACCTGCGCCAGCGACGAACCCATCGCGCTGATGATCGATGGCGAACGCCGCGATGGCGCGCAGCGCGAAACCTTCCGCTGCGTCACCCTGCCGGTCGAATTCCTCGCCAGCGCGGCCGCGACCTCTTGACCGGGCAGCGCCGCGCGGGAAAAGCCGGCCGGCAGCCCCAAGGAACCCGCCCGGCATGACGCGCATCTTTCATATCAGCGATATCCACTTCGGCCTGGAAGACCCGCGGGCTTTGGCCTGGCTGGTCGATTGCGTGGCGCAGGAACGGCCCGATGCCGTGGCCATTACCGGCGACCTGACGATGCGCGCGCGGCATCGCGAGTTCGCCGCAGCCTGCCAATGGATTCGCGCGCTCGACGTGCCCGTGACAGTGGAAGTGGGCAACCACGACCTGCCCTATTTCAATCCGATCGAGCGGTTCTTCGATCCCTACCGCCGCTTTCGCGCCATCGAACACGTGCTGGAACGGCCGCTCAACCTGCCCGGCGTGGCGATCGTCCCGCTCAAGACCACCGCACGGGCGCAATGGCGCTTCAACTGGTCTAAGGGCCACGTAGGCAACCATGCCTTGGCCGATTGCCTGGCGCGAATCGATGCCCTGCCGGCCGGCACGCGGGCGATCGTGGCGTGCCACCACCCGCTGGTCGAGGCCGGCACGCGCGGCAAGGCGCTGACCCGCAATGGTAATAAGGCCCTGGCCGAACTTGCCCGCCGCCAGGTGATGGCGGTGCTCTCGGGCCACGTCCACGACGCGTTCGACCTGATCCGGCCCACCCCGCATGGCCCGGTGCGCATGATCGGGGCGGGCACGCTCTCGCTGCGCACCCGCTCCACCCCGCCCAGCTTCAACGATCTCGTCCTGCGCAACGGCGATATCGAAGTGACCGTGCGCAATCTCGAAGCGGTGCCCACCCCCGCCATGCAGATCGAAGACGTTCCCGAAAACGCCCTCCCCCCGCGCGAGCCGGGCGAACCCGTCGCGCCGATCGCCGCCATCTCGCCGGTCGATCCGCCGATGCACTGAACCGGCAGGAACGCGCCGGCGCCGCATAAGCAAAAACCCCGCGCCGTTGCCGGCACGGGGTCTTCGCTGGGCATCACGCCGGCCAGTTACGCCAGCCGGCGATCACGCCTTACTTCTTCTTTTCGGGCGCCACCGAGATGCGCACGGTTTCCCCGTTGTGACCGGGGAAATCGGTGAACATGGCATCCACCAGGTTGGGCACCAGATAGGGCAGGCGGTTGGAGGTGGAGGCCGCCTGGGCCTTGCCCTCGAACACACGCTTGCCGTCGCTGCGGCGCTCGATCTTCATGTCGATGCCGCTGGTGTAGACGGTGACCACGTCAACGCCGCCAAAGCCCGGGCCCCACAGCGGATCATACCAGCCGTAACCCCAGCCGCGCCGGCCCCAGAAACCGCCATAGGGACGGCCATAGAAGCCGGGGCCATACCACGGACCCCAGAACGGGTCATAGGCGCCGGTCGAGCGCACGTGCTCGCGGCCCTGGTCCACGCCATAGCCGAACTTGACCACCAGGTCAGAGGTCTGCGGATCACCCTGGACATAGCCCAGGCTGGCCATCTTGGCGGCCACCAGGCCGGCATACTGCGAAAATTCGAGACCGCCCTGGTCACGCGGATCTTCCGCCACCACGGCAAAGGTCTGCCCGGCCGGGGCCGGCAGTTCGCGCTGGAAGCGGGAAACCTTGGCGTCGAAATTGGTGGCGCAACCCGACAAGGCCAGAAGAAGGGGAGCAGCCAGCAAGGCAAGTTTGCCGGCCCGAAGCATCTTGGTCATTACTATCGACTCCTTATGCGCACCGGTGTCCCCAATCCCCGGCGCCGGTCGTGTGTTAGCACGACGAAATGATGCCTGCGAGGGGCTGAATGGAGCTTGAATAATAACGCACAGGGCGGTGAAATGCTCCGAAATCCAGGGAGATGAACGAAAGGGCGCCCCTCGTGAGAGAAGCGCCCTGTTCATCTGGCAGCCTTGGGCCGCGTGGTGGTTCAGCGCACCAGGCCGAGCGCGGCATAGGCCGCGTCGAGCGTCGGCACAGCCAGGCTACGCGCCTTTTCCGCGCCGCGCGCCAGGATCGCGTCGAGCGCCGCGCGGTCTTCGCGCAGCGTGCGATAGCGTTCGGCCATCGGTGCCAGCTTGCTCACCAGCAGTTCGCCCAGCGCCGGCTTGAACTGGCCAAAGCCCTGGCCGCCAAACTGCGCCAGAACGCCCGCCACATCGGTGCCGGCCATCGCGGCATAGATGCCCACCAAGTTGCGCGCCTCGGCCCGGCCTTCCAGCCCGGCCGCCTCGCTCGGCAGCGGCTCGGGATCGGTCTTGGCCTTCTTCACCTTCTGCATGATGGTGTCGGCGTCATCGACCAGGTTGATCCGGCTCATGTCCGAAGGATCGGACTTGCTCATCTTGGCCGTGCCATCGCGCAGGCTCATGATACGCGCCGCTTCGGGCGGGATGATCGGATCGGGCAGGGTAAAGACCGGCGCGTCTTCGCTGGCAAAGTCGTTGTTGAACTTCTGCGCAATGTCGCGCGCCAGTTCCAGGTGCTGCTTCTGGTCGTCGCCCACCGGCACGTGCGTGGCCTGGTACAGCAGCACGTCAGCCGCCTGGAGCACAGGATAGGTGAACAGCGCCACCGAGGCACCTTCGCGGTTCTTGCCCGCCTTGTCCTTCCACTGCGTCATGCGGTTGAGCCAGCCCATCCGCGCAGTGCCGTTCAAAAGCCATTGCAGCTCGGCATGGGCCGGCACCTGCGCCTGGTTGAACAGGATCGAGCGATCCGGGTCGATCCCGCACGATACCAGGGCCGCTACCATTTCGCGCGTGTTGGCACCCAGCTGGGCCGGTTCGTGCGACATGGAAATGGCGTGCAGATCGGCCAGGAAATAGAGGCAGGTCGCGCCCTTGGCGGTCCATTCGTCCTGCATCGCCACCCAGTTGCGGATCGCACCCAGGTAGTTGCCGAGGTGAAGATTGCCGGTGGGCTGAATGCCGGAAACGATACGCATGGAACGTCTTGCCTTACGATTTGTTGGCGGGTGCCGCGCGACGGCGGCGGGTGAGCAGCGCGAGGTCTTCGCGCGTGAACGCCCCCAGAACGAGGGTGGCGAGGCCATAGACGACCATGCCGGCCATGACCAGCACGGCCAGCGCGCCGATGCGCAAGGCCCAGGTGCCATGCACATACGGCGTCAGCACGCCCTGCCCGGCCCACAACACCAGCCCCATGGCCAGGGCGGCCAGCGCCAGGCGCGGCGCGCGGCGGCGCAGTTGCGCATCAGGGGTGAAATGCCCGCGCTTGCGCAGCGTATGATACAGCATGCCGACATTGACGGTCGAGGCGATCGCGGTGGCCAGCGGTGGCCCCATGTGCTGCAACGGCACGATCAGCACCAGGTTGCCCACCAGGTTCACCACCATCGAGATCGTGGCATAACGCACCGGCGTCTTGGTGTCGTGCCGCGCATAGAAGCCCGGCGTCAGCACTTTGACCAGGATATAGCTGGGCAGGCCGATCGAAAAGGCGGCAAGCGCCTGCGCGGTAAAGTGGGTATCGGCGGCGGTATAGCGGCCATAGCCGAACAGCGCGGCGGCGATCGGTTCGCCGCACAGCACCAGCGCCATGGTCGCCGGCAGCGTCAGCAGCAGGGCCAGTTCCATCCCGCGGTTCTGGGTTTCCTGCGCCGCCGCATCCTCGCCCGCGCCGAGCTGGCGCGAGATCGTCGGCAACAGCACCGTGCCTAGGCCAATTCCGATCAGCCCGAGTGGCAACTGGTTCAGCCGATCGGCCATGTAGATATAGGTCACGCTGCCATGCGCCAGCAGCTTGGCCGCCAGCGCGGTGGAAATGACCAGGTTGATCTGCACCGCCCCGGCCCCGGCCGCAGCCGGCCAGATCAGCGCGATCAGCTTCTTCACATCGGGATTGAGGCGCGGGCGGCGCAGCGTCAGGCTCACCCCGTTCTGGCGGCAGGCCCAGGCCAGCCAGGCCAGTTGCAGCGCCCCCGATACCGACACCGCGATCGACTGGATGCGCGCGGTGACCAGCGGATCATGACTGTGAAAGCCCAGCAACGCCACGATAAGCGTGACGTTGAGCAGGATCGGCGCGGCCGCATTCACCCAGAACTTGTGCAGGGAATTGAGGATGCCGCCAAACAGCGACACCAGGCTGATCAGCATCAGGTAGGGAATCGTCAGCCGCGAGAGCGAAACGGCAAAGGCAAACTGTTCGGGCGAAACCCCGTTGAACCCGCCCGACAGCAGCAGCGTAACCGGCCAGGCCAGCAGTTCCAGCGCCACCGTCATCACAATCAGGGCAGGCAGCAGCACCGCCAGCGCCTCTTCGGCAAAGCGGAGGCCATCGGGCAGGCCCTGGCCGGCAGGGTCGCCCACCTTCTTGTTGAACATCGGGATGAAGGCCGAGGAAAACGCCCCTTCGGCAAACAGCGCCCGGAACATGTTGGGCAGTCGAAACGCAATAAGGAACGCGTCAGAGGCAAAGCCCGCGCCGACAAAGCGGGCAAACAGGCTGTCGCGCACCAGGCCAAGCACGCGGCTGGCCAGGGTAAGCCCGCCGATCGTGCCGGTCGCCTTGAGGAGGTTCATGCGGTGTCCTTCAGGCGACCGGTGCGACTCGGGCGATCAGCGAATCAGGCGTGGCCGGCCGGTTCGGCGGTCGCCGTGGCCTGGGCCTGGGCCAGTTGCGCCATGTAGAGGCCGTTGAAGTCGATCGGATCGAGCAGCAGCGGCGGGTAGCCGGCGTCGCGCACGGCATCGGCCACGATGCGGCGGGCAAACGGGAAGACCAGGCGCGGGCCTTCGGCGAACAGGAACGGGTGGGCCTGTTCGTCGGTCACGTTGCGCATGCCGATCAGCGCGCCATAGGCCAGTTCGATGATGAAGGCGGTGCCCTGCGCACCCTTCGACGTCACGTTGATCTTGAGTTCGATCTCGTGAACTTCGGGCGCCAGGGCGCGGGCGGCGATGTTGAAATCGACATGGATTTCGGGCGCCTCGGTCCACTGATAGCTTTCCGGCGCATTGGGATTCTCGACAGAGAGATCCTTGATATACTGGGAAATCAGCCCGATCGCCGGCGAGTTGTCTTCGCCGTTTGAAACCACGCCTTCGGCGCCATCGAGGGAGAGATTGCTGATGATGTTGCCTTCGTCGGCCATGGTCGCATGCTTTCGTTCGGATGGGGCGCAGGGAATGCGCCGGGTAAACGTGCCCGGCGCCTAGCATTGTGCGCAACGCCCGGCAACAGACTGCGTCTGGCGCGCCAGTCACCCAGGCCAGCGGTCATTGCACCAAAGGACGGGAACCAACTGCGCCCCTGCGCGATTGCAGCGATCAGGCAGCGCACGGGCGCAATCCGGGCGACTTCGTCGGTGGGCAACGTCACAACGCGGGAATCCGCCATTGTGCCGTCCACGCGTTGTTCATTTGTAATTCGTACCTATTTGATGCACGATCAACCGGTGGCCGGCCGCGCTGCGCAAAACGTGGATCGGCATTCCAAGGCTACCTTTGCGGGACATGTGCGTGTGATTGTTGAGATCGTCATTGTGGCCATGATCGCGGCCTTCCTGGGCCTGAGGCTCTATTCGGTTCTGGGCCGTCGCCCCGAACAGAACGAGGAGCCCGTCCGCCGCCGCATCGAACAACCCGATCCGCAAGGCGCTGCCCGCCCGATGGCGCCGCGCCTGCCCGAAGCCATGGCAACGCCGGCCAACCGCCTGGCACCCCCGGTGCCCGAGACGCGCGATTTCGATGCCGATGCCGAACCGGGCATCCGCGCCATCATCGCGGCCGATCGCCGGTTTGACGTGGGCCTGTTCATGGCTGGCGCCAAGAGCGCCTATGGCATGGTGCTAGAGGCGTTCTGGCGCGGGAATCGCTCGGAACTCAAGGCGCTGTGCGATGGCGATGTCTTTGCCGGCTTTGCCGATGCGCTCGACGCCCGCGAAGCTGCTGGTGAAACGCTCGACGCGCGCCTCATCCGCATCGAGGAAGCCCGCATCGTCGGCGCCGAACTCGCCGGCTCCACGGCGCGAGTCACCGTGCGCTTCATCGCCGATATCGCCACCGTCACGCGCAATGCCCAGGGACAGGTCGTTGCCGGTTCGCTCAACGATGCCATCGAAAGCCGCGACCTGTGGACGTTCTCGCGCGACCTCACTTCGCGCGATCCCGATTGGCTGCTCGACGAAACCGATGAAGCCTAAGGCATACGTGGGCTGACCGGCTTGGGCACTGATCCCGTGGCCTGCGCCGGTCGCCCCCTCTCCCGAATTTCGCTTGCGCAAAGGGCCGGTCTTGCACTGGCCCTTTCGCTGCTGGCCGCCTGCGTTCCCACCGCGACGCCGCCGGGGCGCCAGCCTGCCCCACCGCGCACGCCCTCGGGCACTGCCGCTGCGCCGCTCGC
>NZ_APCQ01000765.1:0-21985 GCF_000410615.1 Novosphingobium sp. B-7
CGCCAGAACCGGCCGCCGCGCCCCGCCCGGCCCCAGAAGCACCCGCCGCGGCAGAGCCCGAGCCGCAGGCGATCATCGTCACCGGCCTGCGCGCCAGCCTCGACAGTGCGCGTGGCATCAAGCGCGCATCGTCGGGCATTGTCGATGCCATTTCCACCAAGGACATCGGCAAGCTGCCCGATGCCAACCTTGCCGAATCCCTGCAACGCATCACCGGCGTTTCGATCGACCGCTCCGGCGGCGAAGGCGCCTTTATCACGGTTCGCGGCTTTGGCCCGGAATTCAACACGGTTCTGGTCAATGGCCGCCAGGTGGCCACCCCTACCGACCCGAGCCAGGCCTCGGGTCGGGCCTTTTCGTTCGATACGCTGGCGTCGGAACTGGTTTCGGGCGTGGAAGTCTACAAGTCGTCCACCGCGCGCTATCAATCGGGCGGTGTCGGTTCGACCGTGAACATCAAGACCGCGCGCCCTTTCGACTACAAGGGGCGCAAGTTTTCCGCGACAGTTGACGGCAACTATGACGGCAACGCGCGCAAGATAGCGCCAGACGCCTCGTTCCTGTTTGCCGACACGCTGGCCGATGGCAAGTTCGGCATCCTCGTTTCGGGCAGCTACCAGCATCGCTTTACGCGGCTGGCGCAGGCGCAGACCGACGGCTGGCTGGTCAACCCGGCGGTGCCGGCGGCAGAGGTGAACGGCGGCAAAGGCACGATCAGCGCCAACAATCCGCAGGGCAACATCTTCATCCCGCAGAACTACGACACCAAGGTGACGCGCGAAGACCGCGAACGCATTGGTGGCACAGTGGTGCTGCAATACCGGCCCAGCGATGCAGTGACGATCACCGCTGACGCGCTCTATACCAAGTTCACCAACAAGACCGAAACGCGCTCGTACGGTCACTGGTTCACCGCCTCGAACCTGACCGACGTGGTGACCGATGCCAATGGCACCGCAACCGACCTGACCCAGGCCAGCGGCATCGCCACCGACTTCCACTACAAGAAGTTCGACAAGCGCACCAACACCCGCGAATTCGGGCTCAACCTGGAATGGAAGGTCACGCCCAACCTCACCGCCTCGTTCGACGGCACCTATTCGCTGGCCAAGGAAGACCCCAACGGCGGGCAGGAAGCCTATCTGGCGCTGCTTGGGTATCTTACCGGCTCGTCGCGCTATCAGTCGGATGGTTCGGTGCTGCCCTGGCAGACCGAAACCCTGCCCACCTTTGCCAATCCCGCCAGCCCTTGCGGCAGCGCAGTGACCAATTCGGGCCAGCCGGGCAGCACCACCCCGGTGGGCGCCGGACAGCCGATGTGCCAGCACGTGATGCTGCTGCGCGGCTATGGCATCCGCGACAAGGTCACGCAGGGCCGGGCTGATTTCGCCTACAAGGGCGATGGCAGCGAAGGCCTGGTGAACGCCAACTTCGGCCTTTATTACTCGCGTGACCGCAAGGATACGTCGCTCTATTCCAACGATGGCGGCACGGGCTGCACCACCTGCGGCTATAACGCGCCGGCTCCGGCCGGGGTGCCGATCACCACGTTCAACGCCGGCAGCGGTTTCCTGTCAGGCCTGAGCGGCGCCAACCGCCTGGCCACGCAGTGGCTGACGTTCGATGGCCCCACGCTGTTCAACGCGATCACCGCGCAGCAGCGCGTGACCAACCCGAACTTCACCTTTGCGCCGCCCCTGGTGAACGACACGATCGTGACCGAACGCGTGCTGGGTGCCTATCTCGAAACCGAGTTCAAGGGCGATGTCGGCGGCCGGCCGCTGTCGATCGTGGCCGGCGTGCGGTTCGAGGATACCCAGACCAGCGTCAACGGCCTGGCCACGGCCTATACCGGCCTGGTCAAGCTGGCCAACGACCAGACTCAGTACGGTTCGGCATCGTCTGGCACCACCCGCACGGAGGGCAAGGCGCATTATCTCGACGTGCTGCCCAATATCGCGCTGAAATGGCAGCTGACCGATGCGGTAACCCTGCGCTTTGCCGCATCGCAGACGATCACCCGGCCGACGCTGGAACAGCTTTCGCCGGTGACCACGCTGGTCACGCTGCGGCCCGGCAACTTTGCCGCCAGCCGTGGCAACGCCGATCTCAAGCCGTTCAAATCAAGCAATCTCGATTTCTCGGCCGAATACTATTACGCGCCGAGCAGCTACATCTCGATTGGTGCTTATCTCAAGAGCGTCAACAACTTCATCGTGTTGAACCAGACCACCGGCACCGTGGCCAACGCTTCTGGCGGCCCGCTGCTCGATCCGGCGACCGGCCTGCCGGCGCAGTTCACGGTGACCGCGCCCGTCAACGGCCAGGATGCCACGGTCAAGGGTATCGAGGCGGCCTGGCAGCATACCCTGGGCAACAGCGGCTTCGGCTTCCAGCTCAACGGCACGCTGGTCGGCTCCAATCGCAAGCTCGATACCCAGAACCTGGCCAACAAGTTCGCGCTGACCGGCCTGTCCAACTCGGCCAACGCGGTGCTGTTCTATGACAAGAACGGGATCGAAGCGCGCGTGGCGTGGAACTGGCGCGACCGGTTCCTGCAATACCTCGCCCCGCCGCCGCTCAATGGCGCGGGCCAGGCGGTTACCCAGGTTCGCCCCTATTCACAGATCGATGCCAGCGCCACGTATCACGTTACGCCAGAGTTTTCGGTCTTTGTCGAAGGCGCCAACCTGACCAATTCCCGCACGCTGAAATATGCCTATTATACCAACCAGTTCCTCTATGCAGAGGATTCGGGCCGGCGCTTCAAGTTCGGGGCACGGGTCAACTTCTAAGGCAAACCCGTGTAGCATCACGGGATGAACAAAGGGGGCGCGCCACGGGAAACTGTCCGTGCGCGCCCCTCCTGCCCGGGAAACCGGGCACACACGACGGGAGATACATGGCAATGTCCGGCACGTCGCCCCGCGCGATCCGTTCGGTCTGCATCGTTGGCGGCGGATCGGCCGGCTGGCTCACCGCCGGGCTGATCGCCGCACGCCATGGGCGCGATCTTGCGGTCACGCTGGTCGAAAGCGTCTCGCGCGGCACGATCGGCGTGGGCGAAGGCACTTGGCCAACCATGCGCAACACCTTGCGCAAGATCGGCATTGCCGAAACCGATTTCATGCGCGCGTGCCATGCCTCGTTCAAGCAAGGCGCCAAGTTCGCCCGCTGGCGCACCGGCGCGGCGGATGATTTCTACTATCATCCGCTGGTCTTGCCCGAAGGGTTTCCCGATCTTGACCTCGCGCCCTATTGGAACAGTGCCGCCCAGGGCAACGGCAATGGCGGGCCTTCGTTTTCCGATGCCGTTTGTTTTCAGGAATACCTGTGCGAACAGGGCCTTGCGCCCAAGCTGATGACCTCGCCCGATTACGCCGGCATTGCCAACTATGCCTATCATCTCGATGCGGTGAAGCTGGGTGAGCTTCTTGCCACGCATTGCACCGGCAAGCTGGGCGTCAACCACATCGATGACGAGATCGTGGGCGTCACGCGGCGCGACGATGGCGATATCGCTGCCGTCATCGGCCGCGACAGCGGCGCGATCGCTGCAGACCTGTTTGTCGATTGCACCGGCTTTTCCTCCCGCCTGCTGGGCGAGGCACTGGAGGTGCCGTTCATCGACCGGTCCGATGTCTTGTTCATCGATCGCGCCTTGGCCGTGCAACTGCCGGTAGAGGAAGACAGCCCGATCGCTTCGCACACCATTTCCACCGCGCAAAAGCATGGCTGGATCTGGGACATCGGCCTGCCTACCCGGCGCGGCATCGGCTATGTCTATTCCAGCCGCCACGCTGGCGCCGATCGCGCCGAGGAAGAACTCGCCGCCTATGTCGGCCCCGGTTTTGCCAAGCTGACCCCGCGCGAAATCCCGATCCGTTCGGGCCATCGCGCCCAGTTCTGGAAAAACAACGTGGTCGCGGTGGGGCTCGCGGCCGGTTTCCTCGAACCGCTGGAAGCATCGGCCCTGGTGCTGATCGAGCTATCGGCCGATTACATCGCCACCAGCATGCCCGCCACGCGCCAGGCGATGGACTTTGTCGCCCGCCGCTTCAACAGCATGACGCGCTATCGCTGGGATCGCATCATCGAGTTCCTCAAGCTGCACTATGTGCTGTCCGAACGCAGCGACACGGCATTCTGGCGCGACAACCGCGATCCCGCCACGATCCCGCAAGACCTGCAGGATCAGCTCGAACTCTGGCGCGACACGCCCCTTGGCGAGCACGACTTTGCCAGTGCGCACGAGATGTTCCCCGCTGCCAGCTATCAATACGTGCTCTATGGCATGGGTTTCCGCACCCGGCCCCGCGCCGGCCAACTGGCGCAGCGTGACATGGCCGACGATGCCTTTGCCCGCAACGCTGCGATGAAGCGCAAGCTTGGCCAGATGATGCCCACCAACCGCGCCCTGCTCGACAAGCTGGCGCAGCACCGCTTTCCGCCGCTCTGAGCCGAGACGAGACGAACCACGATGAAGCTTGCGCAACTCACCCGCACCGACCACGCCGATCTCCGCATCGATCCCGCGCGCGCGGCGGCCAGCGCCGCCACCGTTCACCTCGTGCCGTTGGTAGCCGACGAAATCCGCACCGTGGCGCGCCAGTTCCCGGTGTTTCTGGCCAAGGACGGGGAAACCGGCGCGTTCTATCCTGCCGCGCTGATGGGGCTTGAGCCGCACGAAAACCTGTTCTGGAACGGCAGCACGATCGATGCCGATGTCCTGCCGCTCAACCTGCTGCGCCTGCCCTTCTTCGTGGGGGGCGAAGGGGCCGAGGCGGTGATCTGCATCGATACCGAAAGCCCCGCAATCGATCCGGCCGGCCCCTGCCCGATCGTCACCGCCGAGGGCGGCGAAAGCGACTATTTCCGCTCGGTCCAGGCGATCCTGGGCCGCCTGGTGCAAGGCCAGGAGCCCACGCGTCGGCTGGTTGATCTGATGCTCGAACACAAGGTCGTGCGCGAATTCAAGCTGGACCTGGCGTTTCACGACGGCAGTACCAGCCTGCTGACGGGCCTTTATGGTATAGACGAGGTTGCGCTCGGCCGCGCCCGAGATGGCATTGCCGATTTCGCCGATCTGATGATCATGGCCGCAATGTGCCTGTCGCAAGACCATGTCGGCGCGCTGGTCCGGCGGCGCAATGCCCGCCTGGCCGCGCAGGCCGACTGGTTCACGCCCGGCGCCTGAAAGCCCGCCGATGCCGGTCCAGCCTCCGATCCGCCTGGGCCGCGAGGCTGTCCCGCTGTGGATCATCGACGATGCCTATCCCGCGCCGCAGGCACTCCATGCCGCAGCCGCCGCAGCCAGCCTGGCCGCCACCACGGACGACCTTTACCCCGGCGTGCGCGCGCCAGCGCCGGGCGCCTGGACAGACTGGCTCAATCGCGCAGTCCAGGCCTGGCCCGGCCTGGAACAGGCGCGCGTGCTGCGCGCCGATTTCGCCATTGCCACGCGCGATCCAGCGGCGCTTGCCCCGGTGCAGCGCATCCCGCACTTTGACGATGCGGACGAGACGATCATGGCCGTGGTGCACTATCTGTGCCATCCGCCCCATGGCGGCACCAGCTTCCACCGCCAGCGCGCCACCGGGTTCGAACGGGTAACCAAGGCACGCGCGCCGGCCTGGCGCCAGGCGCTGGCCGCCGATGCGGCAAGGCACGGCCTTCCGCCCGCGGCCTATCACACCAGCGACACCGCCATGTTCGAACGGATCGGCGCTGCCGCGCTGCGGCACAATCGGCTGATCGTCTATCCTGCCAACTGCCTGCACTGCGGCGACGTGGCCGGATCATGGGCGAGTGGTGACCGCCTGACGATCACTGCCCTGCTGCGGATCGATCCGGCATAGCCTTACCCCACTCGCCAGTCAGGCAAGAGAGAGCAGCCATCCGCCGAGCGCGGCGACGCCCAGGGTGGCGGCGACGTTCCATTTGCGGCCCAAAATCAGCCAGGCAGAAGCCGCCACCAGCAAACCGGCCCGCACGTCAAAGCTGCTCAGAACCGGCACGTTCAGCGCCAAGGGCCCGATCCGCACGGGACGGAGCACCGCAAACAGCACCTGCAGCGCAAACCACGCGCTGAGGTTGGCGATCACCCCAACGATGGCCGAGGTGATCAGTGCCAGCCCTCCCTTGAGCAGGCGCGCATGTTCGAGCCGCTCTATCCACGGCGCCAGGGCAAAGACCCACAGAAAGCATGGGGCAAAGGTGACCCAGGTGGTCAACCCCGCGCCCAGTATCCCGGCAAGCAGCGGCGTGAACGGGGCCGGCGCGCGAAACGCGGCGAGATAGCCGACGAACTGGGTAACCAGGATCAGTGGCCCCGGCGTAGTTTCCGCCAGGCCCAGCCCGTCGGCCATCTCGGCCGCGCTCAACCAGTGCTGCGCGCCAACGGCCTGCTGCGCCATGTAGGCCAGCACGGCGTAGGCACCACCAAAGGTCACGACGGCAAGCTTGGAAAAGAACAGGCCAATGCGCCACAGCACATGGTGCGGCCCCAACAGGGCGAGAACCGCGATCATCGGCGCTGCCCAGGCGGCGGCGCCGATGGCGATCGACCACAGGCTATGCGCCCAGGGACGCGGCGAACGGGGCGGAAACGGCGCTGCCGTTCCCAGGCCCAGCCAGGCGGGCCGATAGCGCGCCACCATCGCGCCCAGCCCGCCGCACCCGATCACGACAAGGGGAAACGGTGCGTTGAACAGGAACAGCGCCAGAAACGCCAGGGCGGCGACCGCCTTGCGAAACGGCGTGCCGAGCGCCCGCCCGGCGACACGGGCCAGCGCCTGCACCACGATGGCCAATACCGCCGCCTTGATCCCCAGGAATACTGCCGCAAACCACGCCAGTCCGGCGGCAGAGGCATAGAGGATAGACAGCGCCAGGATTACCAGCGCCCCGGGGATCACGAACAGCAAGCCGGCGGCCAGTCCGCCGCGAATGCCGTGCAGCTTCCACCCGATCCAGATCGCCAGTTGCTGCGCCTCGGGCCCGGGCAGCAGATGGCAGAAATTGAGCGCGTGCAGATACTGATCCTGGCTGATCCACTTGCGCTGCTCGACCAGTTCACGGTGCATCAGCGCGATCTGCCCGGCCGGGCCGCCAAAACTGAGGCAACCGATCCGCGCCGCCACGCGCACCAGTTCATGGAAATCAGGAGGAGAAGACGTCTCGTTCATGGCCAGGCCAACACCTTTTGCGCCCACGAAACCGCAGGCGAGCGAAAGGCAACGCTTGGGCTCGCGCCTGACCGGGAGGTCGCACGGCCCCGGTTACCTTGGCCTAATCCATGGGTTCGGCCAAGGCAACCGGGGCTGCAAAGGTCAGGGCTTTTTCGGTGCCACCGCCTCACCAATCTCATGCGCCTTGCGGCCCACGATCGCGTCAGACTGGCGCGCTGCATCCAGGAACATCTCTTGCGATGCCACGGCATAGTTGCAGCCCACGAACAGACTGTCGCTGGGCGCGGAATGCGGTGCTTCACCGCCAAAGGCCTTGGCCAGCATCGCCGCCATGGCATTGCCGGTCGGTTCGAACGCGCCCAGCATCGGCCCGCTTTCGGGATCGATGAAATGATAATACTGTTCGGTCGCCTTGATCGGCGCACGCTCCAGGTGGTGTGCTGCGATAAACGCCTCGGCCTTTTTGCGCGGCCACAGCGTTACCACCCAGTTCTGCATGAAATAGACGCGGTCGACCGGCTCGCCCAGCAGCATCGCCGGCTTAGCCAGGGTATAGCCATACAGGCCGAGCATGCCCTCGGTCTGCTTGTCATCCTTGATTTCGTGCATCCACGGCGGCGCATCGCCAGCCAGGAACAGCGCCCCGGCAAACGCCTCGAGCGCATCGCGCGAACGGCATGACAGCGCATCGCCCAAGGTCTGCGGGGTCAGCGGAACGTCGCCATCGGCAGTTTGGGCCTGCACCGGGACAGGCGCAAACCCGGCAAGCAGGAGAGATAACGCGGCGGCAAGATAAGGCATCCGTTTCATCGGGTTAGTTTGGCGGCGGCGACGGCGATAGGCAAGTGGGCACCGCCACCATTCACCGAGCCCTGGCCACAAACCACGCTTGCGTCCTTGCGAAATAACCTGGATGATACATTATATCATGATTCGCAGGACAGAAACGATGACCGATCCCACCGCTATGCCCCCCGTCGTTGACTCCCGCCTTCCCGTCACCGTGCTGTCGGGCTTCCTTGGTGCGGGCAAGACTACGCTGCTCAACCACATCCTCGCCAACCGCGCCGGTCTGCGCGTTGCCGTCATCGTCAACGACATGTCGGAAGTGAACATTGATGCCGACCTGGTGCGTGGCGGTGAGGCGGCCCTGTCGCGCAGCGAGGAAGCGCTGGTCGAAATGACCAACGGCTGCATCTGCTGCACCTTGCGTGATGATCTGCTCCACGAAGTGCGGGCGCTGGCGCAAGCCGGGCGGTTCGATTACCTGGTGATCGAAAGCACGGGCATTTCCGAACCGCTGCCGGTTGCCTCTACCTTCTCGTTCCGTGACGAGGCCGGCATGTGCCTGGGAGACGTGGCGCGGCTCGATACGATGGTTACGGTGGTCGATGCCATCAACCTGCTCAAGGATTACGCCAGCCAGGATTTCCTGGCCGACCGCGGGGAGGCGCTGGGCGACGAGGATGACCGCAGCCTGGTGGGCCTGTTGGTTGAGCAGATCGAATTTGCCGACGTGGTGGTCATCAACAAGGCGTCGGCCGTGACACAGGATCATCTACAACTGGTGTGCAAGCTGGTGGCAAGCCTCAATGCCGATGCCCGCATCCGCATGTGTGATCATGGCCGGATAGAACTTGCCGATATTCTCGCCACGGGTCTGTTCGACGAAGAAAAGGCGGCGCAGCATCCGCTGTGGGCCAAGGAACTCTATGGCTATGCCAGCCACGTTCCCGAAACCCAGGAATACGGCATCGAAAGCTTCGTCTATCGCGCACGCCAACCGTTCGATCCCGCCAGCTTCCACGCCTTTCTGACCACCAACGGCCTCGATCAGGTGGTGCGCGCCAAGGGCCATTTCTGGCTGGCGACCAGGCCGGATTGGGTCGGTGAACTGGCCGTGGCCGGCAGCCAGACGATGACCGCGCGGATGGGCCGCTGGTGGGGCAGCATTCCCAAACAGCAATGGCCTGCCGACGATCGCTTCGAACAGTTTGTTGCGCAGCATTGGCATGCGCAGTGGGGGGATCGACGCCAGGAACTCGTGTTCATCGGCATCGGCATGGACGAGGCCCGCATCCGCCGCGATCTTGATGCATGCCTGGTCCCGGCTCAGGCCTTCACCCCGGATGCATGGGCAACGCTGCCCGATCCCTTTCCCGCCTGGGGGGAAAGCATGGCCATGGCCGATTAAGCCCTGCCCCGCGCCACAATTGGGGCGTGACAGCAGCCTGGAACGGCGACAAGGTAAGGGCGTTTTCCCGCCTATTGCCGTGTGCCGCTCGCGTCTGTCCAGGCATTGCGCAGGGCAACCTTGCTGACAAAGGAAACGTACCTGTGGCGATGACCAAGCAAGCGGGCCGCGAATATCATCTCGTCGACCGGATCGGATGGCTGCGCGCCGCGGTGCTGGGCGCCAACGATGGCATTCTTTCCACGTCCAGCCTGATCCTGGGCGTCGCTGCGGCCGGCGGCACGCGGTCCAGCGTGCTGATTGCAGCGCTGGCGGCCCTGGTCGCGGGGGCGATGTCGATGGCTGCGGGCGAATATGTCTCGGTCAGTTCGCAGCATGATACCGAGCAGGCCGACCTGGCGCGCGAGCGGGCCGAACTGGCCGCAGACTTTTCCGGCGAACTGGAAGAACTGGCCAGCATCTATCGCGGGCGCGGCATCGATGACGCAACGGCGCATATCATCGCCCGCGAACTGATGGCCAAGGACGCGCTGGCCGCGCATGCCCGCGACGAACTGGGCATCACCGTTGCCAATACGGCCCGGCCGATCCAGGCCGCATTCACCTCGGCAGCAACATTCACCTTTGGCGCCGCCATGCCGGTGCTGATCGCGGCGATCGCGCCTCGTGCCTGGCTGATCCCGATCGAAATCGTCGGCTCGCTGCTGTTCCTGGCCGTGCTCGGTGCAATCGGTGCCGTCGCCGGCGGCGCCAATGTATGGCGCGCCACGGCCCGCGTCACGTTCTGGGGGGCGCTGGCGCTGGCCGTTACGGCGGGTATCGGCCGGCTGGTGGGCACAGTAGTCTAAGCGCGTCAGCAGCGCGGGGCCGTGATTAAAAGGTGACGATTACCTGACCAGTCGTTCCGGTCAAAATCAACGCATTGATCAATACGTTCCACGCCGGCGCTATTTATTGCCCCATATTTCCAGATTCATGATATTCTGATTCGCGATCTGAATATTACTGTGGACTGCGAATAGGGCGGGGGACAGGGCATGCGGGTCACCACGGAAACGGGATTTCTTCGGCTGCGGGCCATTTCCGGCACGCGCGTGGTTTTGCTGGCGATCGATATTGCCGAGCAGGCGCGCGACGGACTGCTGGGCTTTGCCATTGCCAGGCTGGAAAACGGGGAACCGGTCTGGCTGCAAGGGCGCAAGGTCTTTGCCAGCGTGGAGCCAAACCCCGATCCGGCCGAAAGCTATCCCAGCAACCGCTACCCGATCCAAAGCCTGATCTGGTCAGACTTCAACGCCGCCCCCGGCCAGGACATCACCTATCGGGTGCATCCGGTGTATGGACCGGTGGCGGCCGTCACATTGGGCGATGCTGCCGAGATCACGATAGCGACGATTGACCCGACGGCCGGCGCCCACGGCATCTATTTCAATTTTGGTGCGGTCGCCTCCCAGGCGTTTGCCGAAACCTTCCACAACCAGAAGCCGCAGGACGAGGACGATCCCGCCGACCGCGAGGTGCAGTGGCTTTCGCGGGGGGCGTTGCAGGCGGCGCTGGATTTCATCGCCAAGGCGGCAGACGGGGATTCCCTGCGCGTTGCGGCCTATGAATTCACCTATACCCCCATCCTCAAGGCGCTGCGCGCGGCGGCCGCGCGCGGTGTGGACGTGCGCATCGTGCACGAGGCGGGAACCGAACTTGACGAAAAGACCCACACACAAGTGCCGACAAGCGCAACAACGACCGCCAAGAACGCGATCGAACGGCTCGGCCTGGCCAACCAGCCCAACCTGCGGCTCATCAAGCGCACGCGCCGCCGCAATATCCCGCACAACAAGTTCATCGTGTGGCTGCGCGGCGGGGAAGCCGTGGAAGTGCTCGCCGGATCGGCAAATTTCACCGCCTCGGGCTTCATCGGCCAGACCAACGTGGTCCATATCGTGCGCAACCGCGATGTCGCGCAAGACTACCTCGATTACTGGACCGAGCTGTCGAAAGATCCGACAACGCCGGAACTTTCCACCTGGACCCAGGCCAAGACGCCACAGGACGATCTCGATGCGCTGACGGCACCGCCTGGCATCACCACGTTCTTCTCCCCCCGCAAGAACGACGTAATGCTTGCCTGGTATGCCGACCAGATTGCCGCCGCGACCGGCACGGTCATGTTCACCGCAGCGTTCGGCGTGAACAAGCTGCTTGCCGCGCAGTTCGGTATCGATCGGCCATTCGTGCGCTTCATTCTGCTGGAGGATGAGCCAGACAAGCTGCTGAAAGCCAAGATGGCGCAAGACCGTGACGTGGTGGCGGCCTATGGGTCCATCCTGGGTGACTATGCCAAGAGCAAGAAGGCGTTCCCACCCTCAAGCCTCGACGCGTGGTTCCTCAAGGAAGAGTTGTTCCGCAAGCAGGGGCACGTGTTCTTCATCCACACCAAGTTCCTGCTGATCGATCCCTTGGGAAACAATCCGCTGGTTTGCACCGGATCGGCCAACTTTTCGACATCATCGCTGGAAGCCAACGACGAGAACATGCTGCTGATCCGCGGTGATACCGATGTGGCCGACGTCTACCTGACGGAATTCGACCGGATCTTCCGCCACTTCTATGCCCGTCAGGTAATCGACCGCCTCGCTGCCGAAGGCAAGCCGCTGACCGAAGCCAAGTTCCTGGACGAAAGCGACGGCTGGCTGGGCGAGTATACCCAGCCCGGGCGCCTCAAGACCAATCGCCAGCGGCTGTTCTTTCCCAACTGGCCAGAGCGATGAACCGTGCCACGCTCTGGCAGCTTCAGCACAGGCCGGCTTCCAGCGCGATGCGCAGCAGATCGGCGGTGCGCACCACGCCCAGCTTGCTTTTGATCAGGCTGCAGTTGTTGGCGATCGTCTTGTATCCCAGCCCGAGGATATCGGCGATTTCGCTCAGGCTGCGCCCGGCGGCCAAGTGGCGGAGGATTTCCAGGTCGCGCGGCGCCAGTTGTGCCAGGGTCGTGGCCGGGACATAGGCCTGGGTCACCAGTTCCTGGGCGATTGCCTGTTCGACATAGCGTTCCCCCGCCGCGACCTTGCGAATGGCGAGCAGCAGTTCATCGGGCGACGCATTCTTGCTGACATAGCCCTGCGCCCCGGCGTTGAGCGCCCGCGCCACATAAAGTGGGTCGGCGTGCATCGACAGCACCAGGATCGGCGTCGCGCCGATCTGGCGGTGGCGAGCGACCAGTTCGATCCCGCCGAGTTCCGGCAGGTTGAGATCAAGGATCACCAGGTCGAGCGTGTTGGCCCGCGCGATTGCCAGCCCGTCGCGCCCGGTCGCCGCCTCGAACACCTGTGTGCCCGGCGTCATCATCAGCATGCGGCCAAGTCCGGCCCGCACGATCGCGTGATCATCAACCAGCAGAATGTTCATCACGCCTGCTCCTGCCCGTTTGCCGCCGGCACTGCGTGGATCTGGCACGGCAGTTGCGCACGCACCAGCCACACCGCCGCAGCGGCTTCGCGTCCATAGGCCAGTTGCCCCCCATGGGCTTCCACCCGCTCGCGCATGCCCAGCAGGCCCAACCCGCCACTGCGCGATGCATCGGGCGCGGCCTGTGGTACGCCGTCGTTTTCGATCCGCACGGTCAAGCGATCCGGTGCTTCGTGTGTAAGCGTGATGGCAATGCCGGCGGGCCGGGCATGGCGCATGGCATTGCTCAAGGCCTCCTGCACCACGCGGTAGGCGACCTCGGCCGTGCTTTCATCCAGTGCGGTTTCGGGTAGATCGAGCGCGAAGGCTATGTCCCCGCGCCGTCCTGCCCAGAACGCCACGAGATCCTTGATCGCCGCCGCGAGGCCAAATTCGGTAAGCCGCGCCGGGCGCAACCAACCGAGCAGGTCTCGCACCTGCCCCTGCATATGCACCACCGCCTGCTGGATTTCCTGGGCATGGCGGATCGCCTCTGCGGGCTTGCCCGCTTCGCACAGCTGCGCCAGCAGTGCGGCATCGAGGCCCACGGCAAACAAGCGCGGGCCGATCTCATCATGCAGGTCACGCGCGATTTCGGCGCGCTCTTCCTCTTGCAGGCGGACGATCTGGTCGCCCAACTGGCGGTTGCGCCGCATCGTTGCTGCCAGTTGCCCGGTCATCGCATTGAACCCGCGCTGCAACAGGCGCAATTCCGGTGGCCCCGCCTCTGGCACGGCGGCGGCATAATCGCCCTGCCCCACCTTGGCGAACTGTTCACCCAGCAAGACCAGCGGGCGCAGCCCCGCCCCCACCGCCAGCCAGATCAGCACGCCGCCGATCAAGGCAACCCCGGCGATCACCTTGAGCATGGTGAACGCCTCGTTCCAGGCCGATCGCGCATCAGACTGCGGCGTGGGCGTCAGGACCAGGCGCAGGCCTGGTGCCAGACCCTGTCCCGGCGCATCGGGAATGGGCAAGACAACCGCAGCCGCCTCCACTTCCACAAGACGGCCAAACCAGGCTGGCGGTGGCGCCTCTCCACTGGGACGCGAGGTGAGCAGGGCCTGTCCCTGCCGATCGACCACCGCCATGCGCACATGCCGATTGCCATCGAAGGCGTGGACGAGTTGCCGCAGATCGCGGAGCGAATGATCGGAGCGAGGCAGGTCTTCGAACGTGCCGCTGGCGGTTTGCCGCGCGCCCGCCATCGCCGCGCGCAGTTCGGCAGCCAGTTCCTGGCGAACCTGATAGCCCACCAGCAGCGCGCACAGCGTCAGGCTGGAAGCCAGCACCAGGGTGATAAGCAGGATGACGCGCAGACGCAGAGACATGGTCCACGCCGCCTAGCACAATCCGCGCGATGGCAAGGCCTGCAAACGCGATCGGGAATTTTTCCCGGGAAAATCGGGAAAGGCTGCCATGTTCGCGTTGCAGCGCCCCCGCTAACCACCCTGGCAAGAACACGAGACCTTTCCAGGGATATTGAAACCATGCTTTCGCGTCAGGCCCTTCGCACCTGCTTTCTGGCCTCTACCGGTCTCTATGCCGCCTTTGCCGCCCCGGCCGCCTTTGCCGAAAGCGATGCAGCGCCCCCGTCCGAAATCGTCGTCACCGCCCAGCGGCTCAACGATGCGCGCGAAAGCATCAAGACCAGCCTGGGCGCATCGACCTATACGCTGGACCAGAAGGCGATCCAGAATCTGCCCGGCGCCGACAACCAGCCGATCCAGGATATCATCCTGCAAATGCCCGGCGTCAGCCAGGACCAGTTCGGCCAGTTCCATGTGCGGGATGAACACAACGGCGTGCAATACCGCATCAACGGCGTGATCATTCCCGAAAGCATCGCGGTGTTCGGGCAGATGCTCTCACCCCGCCTGGTCGACAAGATCAGCCTGGTGACAGGCACCCTGCCCGCGCAATATGGCCTGCGTACCGGCGGCATCATCGATATCACCACCAAGTCCGGCCTCAAGGACGGCACCACGGTCAGCGTCTATGGTGGCAGCCAGGGGACAATCGAACCCAGCGTGCAGATCGCCGGCAGTTCTGGCGCAACCAGTTGGTTCGCCTCGGGCGACTACAAGCATTCCGACCTGGGCATCGAAAACGTCAACGGCAACCGCCACGCCATCCACGATCAGACCGACCAGTTCAACGGCTTTGGCTATATCGACCATATCCTGGGTTCCAACGACCGTATCGCGTTGACTGGCGGCTATACCAACCAGGCCTATCAGATCCCCAATCCCACCGGGCTGGTGGCCGGGCAGACCGATGCCAATGGCAATCCGGTGTCGGTCAACGGGCAGACGAGCTTCAACAGCGAAAACCTCAACGAACGGCAGTTGCAGACCTTCGGCTTTGGCGCGCTGTCGTGGCTGCATGCCGCCGGCCCGTTCTCGTTCCAGGCCTCGGCCATCGGCCGCGTGGCGACCCTCACCTACCGGCCAGACTATACCGGCGAACTGCTGTTCAATGGTGAGGCGCAGTATGCCAACAAGAAGGACACGACTTTCGCGTTCCAGGTCGATAGCGCCTACAAGCTGTCGGAACAGCACACCCTGCGCGCCGGGCTGCTGTTCGAGCACGACCGTTCGACCAGCAGCACAAACACCAACGTGTTCCCGACCACCGGCGATACGTTCGATCCCACCCAGCCCGACCAGGGATGGCAGCAAGGCGCGATCCTGGCCAATGCCCAGCCGATCTCGCTGCCGTTCGCGATCGGCGTCACCCAGCGCACCTATAGCGCCTATCTTCAGGACGAATGGCACATCACGCCGCATTTCGTGCTGAACTATGGCGCACGGTTCGATGAAAACGACGGCCCGCGCAACGAGCGGCAGCTTTCCCCGCGGGCAAACATGGTGTGGACGCCGGGCCACGGGCTGACAGTGCATGCCGGCTATGCCCGCTACTTTTCGCCGGCGCCATTCGAACTCATTGCCGACAGCAACCTGGCACAGGTCTACAACACCACCGCCTCGCCCAACGTGCGGACCAACAACACCACCTATGCCCAGCGCGAAAACTATTGGGATGCGGGTTTCGAGCAGAAGATCGGCGACTTTACGCTGGGCCTTGATGGCTATCTGCGCCGGTCCACCCACCTGGTTGACGAAGGCCAGTTCGGCGCGCCGATCATCCTTACGCCGTTCAACTATGCGCGTGGGCGCATCTTCGGCACCGAGCTGACGCTGAACTACAGCCACGGCGGGTTCAACGCCTATGGCAACATCGCCTATGCCAAGGCCCAGGGCACCGATATCGTCTCGAACGAATACAACTTTGCCGCTGCCGACCTTGCCTATATCGCCAATCATTACATCTACCTCGATCACAACCAGACCTGGTCGGGATCGGCGGGCGCCTCCTACAACTGGCGCGATGGTGCCCTGGCCGGCTCGCGCGTCAGCGCCAGCGCGATCCTGGGCTCTGGCCTGCGCAGCGACCTGGTCTTGGCCGATGGCAGCACCGTCCCCAACGGCGCCTCGCTGCCATCCTATGTTACGTTCAATCTTTCGGCCGGCCACAAGTTTGGCGACAGCGGATTTGACGTGCGGGTGGATGTGCAGAACCTGTTCGACCACGTCTATGAAATCCGCGACGGGACCGGCGTGGGTGTCGGGGCGCCCTCGTTCGGGGCGCGGCGCGGCATTTTCGTAGGCATCAGCAAGAGCTTCTGATCCCGGCGTTGCCCCGGCGCTTGATCGGGGCAACGCTGCCGTGGCGGATCAGGGCATGCAGCCCAGCGCGGCGAGCGTGGCGCGCACGGCTTGGGGAAGCGGCGTGTGCGGCTCTTCGCCCAGCAGCGCGATCAGTTGGGCATTGTCCAGCCGCACCGGCTGCTGCCAAAGATAGCGCATCTCCATCAATTCGCGTGGCATCTGCGCAAATGGAGCGGCCAGGCGCAGCGCCCACCACGGGAACGGAGCAATCCGCACCTTTGGCGCTGCCAGCGCCTCGGCAATGGCCTCGACCATCGCGGTGCCCGTGCCGTCCCAGTGCCCACCCATGTGATAGTTGGCAAAGGCCGGCACCTGATCATGCTCCACCAGGCGGACCATGGTTTCGGCAACATCGGGAAGATAGCCCCAGAGATGCCCGACGCCGCGCTTGGCGGGATTGCGGATAATCCGCGGGCGGGCACCCGGCGTGATCAGGCCTTGGGCAAACCAGCTGTTGGCCGCGCCTGGGCCAAAGAAATCGCCAGCCCGCACGATCAGCGCGCGAACGTCTCCAGCATCGGCCGCAGCGCGCAGCCGGCGCTCCATCTCAACCCTGATCGCGCCCTTGCGCGTAACGGCATGCTGCGGCGCGGTTTCAGCGATCAGCGGGAAGCTGTCAGGGCCATAGTTGTAGATGGTGCCTGGCAGCAAAATCTGCGCGCGGTTGACCCGCGCCGCGGCAATGGCGTTGTCCAGCATCGGCAAGACCACGGTGTCCCAGTTGCGGTAGCCGGGCGGATTGACAGCGTGCACGATAACCCTTGCGCCCTCTGCCGCCGCCGCAACCGCCGCCCGATCCATGGCATCGCCGATCACCGCCGCTACGCCCTGCGGCACCCGATGCGCGCTGTGCGCCCGCACCAGTGCGCGCACGCTCCACCCGCGTTCCACAAGCCGCCGGGCCACGCCGCCGCCGATGCCCCCCGTCACGCCCAAAACCAGCGCAATCCGTTCCATGTCGCTCTCCTGTGTTGACGGCGACAGGATTGGCGCAAGAGCACGATCCATGAAATTGACTGAATGTGGCAAGCGGCTATACGGAAATAGATGAACCGAGAGCCGAGCTGGGATATCTATCGCACCTTCGCCGCCGTGCTTCGCGAAGGCTCGCTCTCGGCGGCGGCGCGGGCCCTGGGGCTAACCCAGCCCAGCGTCGCCCGCCATATCGAGGCACTGGAACAGGCGGTGGGTGGCACCTTGTTCCTGCGCTCGCAACGCGGCCTTTCGCCCACCGATCGGGCCATTGCCCTGCAACCCTATGCGGAAGCCATGCTGGCCACCTCGGCCGCGCTGCTGCGCACCGCAACGGCGGGCGCAGACGCGATTGCCGGAACGGTCCGGATTACCGCCAGCGAGGTGGTGGCGGCCGAGCATCTGCCGCCGGTGCTCACCATGCTGCGCCAACGTTACCGGGAACTCAGCATCGAATTGGTGGCAAGTGACGCGATCGGTGACCTGCTGCAACGCCATGCCGATATCGCCATCCGCATGGTCGCCCCGACGCAACAGGCCCTGCTCGCGCGCAAGCTCGGCACGCTAGAACTTGGGCTCTATGCCCATGCCGACTATCTCGCGCGGCATGGCCACCCTAAGGTCATTGCCGATTTGGCACGCCATGACCTGATCGGGGTCGACAGCATTGGCGATCTGTCCCGCGCGGTGCTCGACGCCTTGCCGAGTCTGGAGCACAGCGATTTCGCGCTGCGGATCGACAACGCGCTGGTGCAACTCGCCGCGATCCGCGCGGGCTTTGGCATCGGCATCTGCCAGGTGGCCGTGGCCGCGCGCGATGCCGCGTTGATCCGTGTACTGCCCGATGCGTTTTCGTTCGATCTGCCGCTGTGGGTCGTCATGCACGAAGACTTGCGATCCAGCGCCCGCCATCGCGCCGTGTTCGATGCCCTGGTGGAAAGTCTGGCGGCAGCAGGGCCTCAGGGCGTTGCGATTGGCTGAACTGGGGCGACGCGGCGTGCCCGCCCCTTCCGCTTCATGCGGCGACGGGCGAGGTAGAACCACACGCCGCTGATCGCAAAGAACGGCAGGCTAAGGCTGGTCACGAACAGCACGATCCGACCGGCCAGGCCAAAGAACGCGCCGCGGTGGATTTCGAACATGCTGGCGACGATGACAGCACCGCTTGGCCGTTGCGCGGCAAAATCGGTGGCCAGAACCTTGCCGGTCGCCCCGTCGATCGTCACGGCATCATCCGCCCGGTTGTGCCGCGCCGCCACGGGCAGCGCGCGATAGCGCAAGGCAGCACCCTTTTCCGGCACGATCAGCATGATCCGCTGATAGGAATGACCTGCAGTTGCCGCGTCAAACCCCTGCCAAGCCAGGGCGAAATCAGGTTTGCCGCGCGCCTTGGCCTTCTCGGCCTGCTCTGCGCCCAACAGGCGCTGAACCCCGCCACGATACCAATCGAACGACCACCACAGCCCGGTCAGCGCGCTGAGCAGATAGACCGCCATCATCAGCCCGCCGAGCAGCAGGTGTACCTCGCGCCACCACCAGCGGCCCTTTCGCCCCGGCGGAATGGTCAACCACGCGCGCCAGTCACGCGGCTTGGTCGGCCAGCGCAGATAGAGCCCACCCAGCGCCAGCACGATCAGCGCGATCGCCGCGCTACCGGTCACGATCCGCCCCCAACCCTTGCCATTGCCCGGCATCGCCAGCCAACGGTGCACCCGCTCTACCGTATCGAACAGCGCAGCAGCGGGCAGCGGCCCCAGAATGCGCCCGTCACGGCGGTCCAGCAGCACGGTTTCACGCTCTTTGGCCCCAGCTGCCTTGTCAACATAGCTGATCCGCGCCGGCACGGTGGGATCGCTGTCCACCTCGAACCGCGCGATCGCCTTGCCCGGCTCCGCCAGTGCGGCGCGTTGCAGCAAGACCGCTGGGGCCAGCACCGCCTCACCCGCGCGCAGGGGCAGCGGCGCGATCAGCCGCGCCTGGATGTCGTCCTGGAAAGACAGCATGGCACCTGTCGCGCCCATCACGGCCAGGACCAGCCCAAGGCTGAGCCCCAGCCAGCTATGCAGCCGTTGCAACCATTTGCGCAGGGCGATGGTGCCGGGTGGGCGAATCGTCGGTCTCATTGCGATCAATTATTGCAAACCAATATCAATATCAATTAGGGCAGCGGTGAATTCCACCCGAGGGATTCCCCAAGGGGACCTGTATCATGCTGTTTCTGTTCGCGTCGGCGGCCGCCGCAAGCGTCGCTGCCGCCACCGCTGCTCCCGCTCCTGCTGCGCCGGATGGCGAGGACCCCCAGGCCGAACGCCAGCTCGACGAAGAGATCGTGGTAACGGGGCGGCAAGAAGCGCCCTATCGCGCGCAGGTGGTGCAGGTGGGCGCGTTCCGCAACCAATCCGCACTCGATACGCCGGCCAATGTCGCGGTGATCACCCGCGCCATGCTCGATGACCAGGGCGCCAAGGGCCTCGACGATGCCTTGCGCAACACCCCCGGCATTACCCAGCAATCGACCAGCCCGACCACGAGCAACAACTTTGCCGCGCGCGGCGTGCTGCTCAATGCGCGCACTAACTATCGCCTCAACGGGGCGTTGCAGATCATCAATCTTGGCCCGATCCCGGTGGAAAACAAGCAGCGCGTCGAACTGCTCAAGGGCGTTTCCGCGCTCTATTACGGCCTCAGCACGCCCTCAGGCATCGTCAACGTGGTAACCAAGCGCGCTGGCGATCGCCCGGTGACGAGCCTCTATGTCGATGGCGATGCCGAAGGCAGCGTGGGCGGCGGGTTCGACATCGGCCGCAAGCTGGGCGCAGGCGATGCCATCGGTATCCGCATCAACGCCTATGGCTCGCACATTGAAACACCGATCGATGGGGTCAACGGCTATCGCTATCTCGCCAGCGGGGCGTTTGATTGGCAGGCGAGCGATCGGCTGTCGTTCAAGCTCGATGTCGAACACTATCGCCGCGCAACCGATGAGCCGGGCGGCATCACGCTGCCCACCGCGATCAACGGCGTGATTACCCTGCCGGAAATCCCGAACCCGCACAACCGCTATGCCCCGGTCAATGCGCCCTATCGCACCTGGGTAACCAACGCCCTGGGCCGCATGGATTATCGGCTGGCCGGCACGTGGTCGGTGCGCGTCGAAGGCGGCTATGCCAACACCCGCCGACAGCGCATGATCGCCAATATCGGCAAAACCAACCTGGTGACCGGCGCCGGCACGATCGCTGCGACCTACACCCCCGATCAGGAATACGCCAATCTCTATTGGCGGGCGGAATTGGCCGGCGAGGCGCAAACCCTGGGCATCCGCCACGAACTGCTGCTCGGCTATGCCCGCAACCGGCAGGTGCAGGAAGACCAGCACCCGCAAAGCTATGCCGCAGTAAAACAAAACCTCTATGCGCCACTGGCCCTGCCGCTGTCGGCACTTACCCTCACCACCGTGCGGCTTACCGCCGGCAGCGTGAACATCGATACCGGTCTCTATGCCATGGACCAGGCGCATATCGGTGAAAAACTGCTGGTGATCGCGGGCGTGCGCCACGTGGACTATCGCACCCGCACCAGCAACACCGATTTTGCCCTGCGCACCTGGACACCCACCGGTGCACTGGTCCTGCGCCCCACGCCCAAGACCAGCCTGTACTTCAGCTATATCGAGGGGCTGGAAAGCGCCGGCACCGCGCCCGATGGCACGACCAATGCCGGCAGCGTCCTGCCCGCAGTGCGCAGCCGGCAGCTGGAACTGGGCGCGCGGGCCGAAGCGGGCGGCATGCTGCTGTCGCTGGGCTGGTTCCGCATCAACCGGGGCCTGGCCTATACCGATCTGGCCACCAACACCTATGTCGTCAACGGTCGCGCCCTGCACCAGGGGATCGAGGCATCGGTCCAGGGAACGATCGTGCCGACCGTATCGGTGGCGCTGGCCGGGCAATATCTTGTCGCTCGCCAGCGGCAGACCGGGGTGGCCGCGCAAGACGGCAAGCTGGTGGACAACGCGCCGCGCTGGTCAGGCTCGGCCTTCGTCAACTGGCAGCCCGTCGGTGCGCTGCCGCTGGGGCTGAACGCGGGCGTCTACTACACCGGCAAGCGCTTTACCGACGTGCTCAACCAGGGTGTGCTGCCTGCCTATGCCACGCTCAGCCTTGGCGCCAGCTATCGGCTGGCCCTCGCGGCGGGCCGCACGATGACGCTGCGCGCCAATGCCGACAACGTGACCAACACCCGCTACTGGGCCACCGGCGGCAGCACGCTTTATGTCGGCGCGGCGCGGACACTGCGCCTCTCTGCCGCCGTAAGCTTTTGAACGCGCTCCAGCCGCGCCAGCAAGTGGCGCGGCTGTGCGACAGGGTTACTTGGTCGCTGCGCCTGGCGCCACGGGCGGCGGGGGCGGCGGCGTGCCCGGCCCTGGCTGACCGACGGCACCATTCGCACCGGCA
>NZ_APCQ01000764.1:0-3561 GCF_000410615.1 Novosphingobium sp. B-7
TCATGCCGCACCAGGGCGGCCCGATTTCGCCCGGCACCCGTGCGGCGCCGCATTATCCCGCGCCGCCCGGTGCGGTCAACGCACCCCGGCCAGCGCCTTTTGCCGGCGCCGCTGGACCGAGCTGCCCAGGCCAATCGCCTCGCGGTACTTGGCCACCGTGCGCCGCGCCAGGTCAAAGCCGCGCGCTTTGAGCAGATCGACCAGCGCATCGTCCGACAGGATCGCCTTGGGATCCTCGCCAT
This sequence comes from Novosphingobium sp. B-7, assembly GCF_000410615.1. Taxonomy (NCBI): domain Bacteria; kingdom Pseudomonadati; phylum Pseudomonadota; class Alphaproteobacteria; order Sphingomonadales; family Sphingomonadaceae; genus Novosphingobium; species Novosphingobium sp. B-7. Next base: position 243 of record NZ_APCQ01000764.1, read on the forward strand.
CGATCAACTGGCGGATCGCCGCTTTCACCGCCTCGGCCGAAACCCCCTCGCCATCGGTGCCCGCCACACCCGAGGTGAAGAAATACTTCAGTTCGAACGTGCCGCGCAGGCAATGCAGATACTTGTTCGAGGTCACGCGGCTGATCGTGCTCTCGTGCATCTTGACCGCTTCGGCCACGGTGCGCAGCGTCATCGGGCGCAGGTGCGACACGCCGTGGCGAAAGAAGCCTTCCTGCTGCTTCACGATCTCGGCCGCCACCTTGAGAATGGTTTTCTGCCGCTGGTCCAGCGCCTTGACCAGCCAGTTGGCATCGGCCAGCCGCTCGCCCAGCCAGGCCCGCGCCGTCTTGTCCACGCAAGAGCGGCGCATTTCCACGTAATAGCTGCGGTTGACCAGCACGCGCGGCAGCGTGGCAGGGTTCAGGCTGATCGCCCAGCCGGGCACCTCCGCTCCGGCATCGTCAGCCGGATCGCCCGCGCCGCGCGCTGGCTGCACCAGGATATCCGGGCTGATCGCCTCGGCCGGGCCACTGCCGATGCGCAGGCCCGGCTTGGGATCATAACCGCGCAATTCGGCCAGCATGTCGGCAAAGTCTTCCTCGTCCACGCCGCACAGGCGGCGCAGCCGGGCCAGTTCGCCGCGGCCCAGCAGATCGAGATTGTCGAGCAGCCGCGCCATCAGCGGGTCATAGCGATCGGCCTCGCGCGCCTGGAGCGCCAGGCATTCGCCCAGCGTGCGCGCGCCCACGCCGGTGGGATCGAGCGTCTGCACCAGCGCCAGTGCCGCTTCCACCCGGCTCAGCGGCAGGCCCAGCGCCTCGGCCACCTCGGGCAGAGCCATGCGCAGGTAGCCGGTCTCGTCCAGCTGATCGATCAGCCAGCGCCCCACGAACAGCAGTTGGGCATCGGATGTCGTGGCGCCGATCTGGCCATGGAGATGCTCGGCCAGCGAGGCAGCGCTCGCGCCGCGCTCGTCGATATCCGGCCCTTCGCCCCCGCCACTGCCGCCACCGTCGGCGCCGATCGTCCCTTCGCGCAACCCGCTGCTGGCCAGATCAGACAGGGCGACGGCGCCATCACCGGTATCGCGATCAAGATCGAGCGCGGTGGCATCGATATCGAGCGGGCGGTCCTCGGCGGCGCGGCCCTCGCCCACCAATTGGTCGACCGGGCTCGATTCGAGATGGGTGCGCCGCAGGTCTTCGCCCGGGGCATCTTCGCCCGCAAGCGCCGGCCCGGCATCGCCCATTTCCAGCAACGGGTTGGCGTCCAGCGCCTCACCAATGAAGGTTTCCACCTCAAGGTTGGACAGCGCCAGCAGCTTGATCGCCTGCTGCAGCTGCGGCGTCATCACCAGCGATTGCGACTGGCGGATATCGAGGCGTGGACCAAGAGCCATGGCGGCGGGTATCAGCCGCCCATGGTAAACGGAATGCGAAAGCCGTGCGGCTTCACAACGTAAAGCCCTCGCCCAGATAGAGCCGCCGCACGTTGGGATCAGCCACCAGCGCCTCGGGGCTGCCGGCAAACAGCACCTGGCCGCCATAGATGATGCAGGCGCGATCGACGATATCGAGCGTTTCGCGCACGTTGTGGTCGGTAATCAGCACGCCGATGCCGCGCTTCTTGAGATCCTTGACCAGATCGCGGATGTCGCTGATCGACAGCGGATCGATCCCGGCAAACGGTTCGTCGAGCAGGACGATCGACGGGCGCGCGGCCAGGGCGCGGGCGATTTCACAGCGCCGCCGCTCCCCACCCGAAAGCGCCATGGCCGGGCTGGCGCGCAGCCGCGTAAGGCCAAACTCGTCAAGCAGCCGATCCAGTTCGGCCGCGCGCGTCGCCTTGTCGGGCTCCACCAGTTCCAGCACCGTGGCGATGTTCTGTTCCACCGTCATGCCGCGAAAGATCGAGGTTTCCTGCGGCAGATAGCCCAGCCCCAGCACGGAGCGGCGATACATCGGCAGCTTGGTGATATCCACGCCATCGAGCAGGATGCGGCCCGAATCCGGCCGCACCAGGCCCATGATCGAATAGAAGCAGGTGGTCTTGCCCGCGCCGTTGGGGCCAAGCAGGCCCAGCACTTCCCCCTTGCCCACCGACAGCGAGATATCGGTCAGCACTGCCCGCTTGTCGTAAGACTTGGCGATGGACACCACTTCCAATCCCCCTTGGGGAATCGGCACGGCGGCACCGGTGGCGGGTTCAGACGCGAGCGCGGAGGAAGAGCCAGTCATTCCCTGCTCATAGCCCGTACCGGCGCCACGGCAAACCCCAACGCGGCAGGATTGGCGCGATTGGTGCATGGCACGGCCGCGTGGACACGCTTGCACCGCGCGCACGGCCATGGTGTTATGCTGGTGGCGTTATGCCGGGGGAGAGGTGATCATGACAGCGAACAGGCCATTCATGGCCATGGAGCCGAGCTTGGCCGATCGCGCCGCCCGGCTGGAAAGCGCGCACAAGCGGGTCAGCAATGCGGTTGCCTATGGCCTGATGGTCTATACCGCGCTGCAGATCTTCCTGACGATGCGCGCTTTGGAAGAGGCCGACAACACGCTGCTGCCGATGATCGCGCTGGTCGTGCTGGTCGGTGCGATCATCCCGCTCTATCGCCGCATGGAAAAGCGCTGGGACGCCACCGCCGCCCGCCTGGCCGATGATCCGCCAGCGCTCGCCACCGCGCTCAACCGCGCGCGGCTGACGGTGTGGGCGGTATCGATCGGGCTGCCGCTGCTGGTGACCGTGCTGATCGAAGGGCTGATCGCGCTGTTCGCCCACTGATGGCCGCCTGATTGCCCCCCTGATTGCCGCTTCGCGTCCCAGCGGCTAGGAGCAGCGCACGCCAGCCCGGTGTGGCTGACCCCCGGTGTTTCAGGTTTGGAGTGCGCCCCCGATGTTGACCCCCGCCCAGGCCCAGGAACGCTGCCAGGCCCTGATCGAACGCGCCCGGCGCGCCGGGGCAGAGGCGGGCGACGCGGTCTATCTCGCCAGCGGCGCGGAAAGCGTGAGCGTGCGCCTGGGCGCGCTGGAAGACGTCGAACGCTCCGAATCCGAGCATATCGGCCTGCGCGTGTTCGTTGGCGGCGCATCGGCCTCGATCGGATCGACCGACCTGGCCGATGCCGCGCTCGATGAACTGGCCAGCCGCGCCGTGGCCATGGCCCGCGCCGCACCGGCCGATCGCTTTGCCGGCCTGGCCGACGAACATCTTCTTGCGCGCGGCCCCTTCCCCGATCTCGACCTCGATGATCCGGCCGAGCCCGCCCCGCAAGAGCTGCGCCGCCTTGCCGAGGAAGCCGAGGACGCCGCGCGCGCT
>NZ_APCQ01000769.1:0-2450 GCF_000410615.1 Novosphingobium sp. B-7
GCCGGCACCAGCGCGCGCGCCAGGGTCATCGCCATGGCCGACTGAAACCGCACCGTGCCAGCGCGCCAGCGGCCCAGCTCCGCCCCCAGCGCGCGCTCCAGCACTGCCAAGTCAACTGGCAGATCGGCTTGGCGCGCCAGCGGCACGAACCGCGTGCCATCATCGGCAAGCACCAGGTGATTATGCGCCGCATCGAGCAGGATCACCCGCTCGCCCCGGCGAAACACCGGCCCCAGGTTGGCACGTTCGCGCAGCAGCAGGGCCGCGTCATCTTGCCAGGCCGTCACGCGGCTTACCGGAATGTCAGGCTCAAGCGGTGGCGCGGCCAGTGTCGGATCAGCGCCGGCCACGGGTAGCGGCACGGCAGGGGAATCATGGGCTTGTGCAGGAATCGCCGATGTCAGCATGCTCTCTCCATCGGGCCGAACCTGTTGCCGGTTCTGGCCCGTTCACCCGCGCTGCCCCCGAAACCCCCGTTTCGGCATTGCAGCACGGCTGGATGGGAACATGCCATGTCTGGCGGGCGTGTCAAATCGCCCGCAGCGGCGGGCCGGCGCGCACGGCCAGCTTACGCCTACACGGCGATCCAGCCAGCCAGTTCGCGCCGCACCAGGGCTTCGAGCAGGTCCATGCCGTGTTGCGAGGTATTGAGGCAGGTGAGCGCGGCAAAATCGGTGCCGCCGGCGGCCAGGAAATCCTCCTTGCCGCGCAGTGCAAGTTCTTCGAGCGTTTCCAGGCAATCGGCGGAAAAGCCCGGCGCGGCGATCGCCACCTTGCGGGTGCCGCCCCCGGCCAGTTCCACCAGCGTGGTATCGGTCGCCGGCTCCAGCCACTTGGCCCGGCCAAAGCGCGACTGGAAGCTGGTCATCACCGCCATGCCAGGATGGCTCTGGGCAAAGGCATCCGCCAGCAGGCGCGAGGTCTTGCGGCAGTGGCAGTGATAGGGATCGCCCAGGTGCAGCGTGCGCTCGGGCATGCCATGATAGCTCAGCAGCAGCACATCGGGCACGAACGCCAGATCACCAAGCTGGCGCGCCATGTCGGCATGCAGTGCCGTGATCGCCACGTCGTCATCGTGATAGGGTGGCAGCGTGCGCAGCGCCGGCAGGCGGCGGCGCTGCTTGATCCAGTCGGCCAGGGCATCGAGCGCGCTGGCCGTGGTGGCGCCGGAATAGTGCGGATAGAGCGGCGCCACCAGGATGCGTTCGCACCCGGCAGCCAGCAGCGCATCGAGCTGCGTGGCCATCGCCGGGCTTTGATAGCGCATGGCATGGCGCACGATCACGCCGTCGCCCAGCCGCGCCTGCAGCGCGCGCGCCTGGCCAGCGGTGATCGCGGCCAGTGGCGATCCTTCCGGGCCCCAGACCTGGGCATAGGCATGGGCCGATTTCTTGGGCCGCGTGCGCAGGATGATCCCGCGCAGGATCGGCTGCCACAGCAGCGCGGGGATTTCCACCACGCGCTTGTCCGACAGGAATTCCTTGAGATAGCGCCGCACCGAGGCCGTGTCGGGTGCGTCCGGCGTCCCCAGGTTCACCAGCAGCACCCCGATACGCCCGGTGGCCACCGGCGGATGATCGGCCGGAAGATGGGCGGGGCAGGCATGGATTGGGGCAGCAGGGGTCATCAAACGCCTTCAGACAGGAGGGGGAGGCGGCGCAACCGCAGCCCGGTTGCGGAAAACAGCGCATTGGCGATGGCCGGCGCCACCGCCACCACCCCCAGTTCGCCGGGGTCGAACGGCTGGGCGCTGCTCTCGACAAAGACAATCTCGACCTTGGGGCAATCGGCCAGCAGCGGCAAGCCCAGCTGGCTGAAATGCCCTGCCAGTGGCCGTCCGGCGGCATAGCCGGTGCTGCCACCCACCGCCAGCCCCAGGCCAAAGAACAGCCCGCCCTCGATCTGCTGGCGGGCCAGGTCGGTATTGATCACCCGGCCGATATCGACGCATGCGCTCAAGGCCTCGACGCGGATGGCGCCCTCCACCTGCCGCGCGGTGGCGACCACGGCGATATAGCCATGGCGCGGCCCATCCGCTCCGGCCAGCGACATTGCATGGCACGCAATGCCCTGGCCCGAGGCATCGGCCCCGCCACCCCACATCGCCAGATGCGCCACGCCCTGCAGGCAGGCGGCCAGGCGCGGCTGCCCGCCCAGCATGGCCATGCGGAAAGCCAGCGGCTCGCTACCGCCAAAATGGGCGCATTCGTCGATGAAGCTTTCGGTCAGGAACGCGGTAATGGCCGCGCCGCCGCCACGCATCCGCGCTGTGGCCAGCGGCAGCGCCACCGGCACATGCTGCACCGCGCATTCGGGAATGGCATAGGGCGGCATGGCCCCTTCCAGGGCCAGCGGATCGGCGCTGCCCTGCCAACGCCGCGCGCTTTGCGGCCCTTCGCCGTCGAGCACGCGCGCTGCCGTCTCGCGCATGGAGGCTGGCGTGGCAATGC
>NZ_KE148486.1:0-618 GCF_000410615.1 Novosphingobium sp. B-7
TGTCCCCTGCCCCAGCCTCCCCGCCGCGCCAGGCCGCGCCAGGCCTTGGCCCGTTGCGCGGCACCACGCTGCTCAACCGCGAAAGCGCGCTGGCCCGCGTCGCCAGCGGCGAAGTGCGCCAGGTCACGCAATTGCTGCTCGATCCCGCGCGGGTGCGGGTGTGGGCCGGCAATGCCCGATCCTATGCCCACCTGAGCGAGGAATCGTGCCGCGAACTGATCGATTCGATCATCGCGGAAGGCGGCCAAAAAGTGCCCGCCGTGGTGCGCCGCATCGAAAACGATCCGGCCTATGATTACGAGGTCATCGCCGGCACGCGGCGCCATTGGTCGATCGCCTGGCTGCGCGCCAATTCCTATCCCCAGTTCCAGTTCCTGGCCCAGGTGGCCCAGCTCGATGACGAAGCGGCTTTCCGCCTCGCCGATCTGGAAAACCGCGCCCGCAAGGACGTGTCTGACCTGGAACGCGCGCGTAACTATGCGCTCGCGCTCAAGGACCATTACGGCAACCACCTCACGCGCATGGCAGAAAGGCTAAAACTTTCAAAGGGTTGGCTATCAAAGATGCTGCGCGTGGCAACGATCCCCGATGCCGTTGTCGCCGCCTTTGCCTCCCCCG
>NZ_KE148486.1:628-4383 GCF_000410615.1 Novosphingobium sp. B-7
CCCCCCGCCGATGTCCAGCTCAAGCCTGGTTATGCCCTCGCCCAGGCGTTGGATGACAAGAACGCCCAGGTTGCCATCCTCAAGGAAGCGCGCCAACTTGCGCGGGAGCAGGACGCCGCCCGCAGCACTGGCCGGCCGACGGTGCCCTCCCCCGAAGTGCTCAAGCGCCTGCTGGCTGCGCCCACGGCCGGCAACAGCCCATCGGGCCCGCTGTTCAGCTGGGACGCGCCGATGAGCGGCCGTCGCGCCGTATCGGTGCTGTCGGCCGGGCGCCAGGGCGTGACGATCAAGCTGCACAACGGCACTGGCGCCACTACCGAAGACCTAATCGAAGGAGTGCGCGCCGCGCTCGACGCACTCGAAGCCCAAGGCAAGGGCATGCAGCGGTGAGGCCATCGTTTCCCCGTTTCCCCGGGGAAACACCGCCCCCTCCCTGGCACCCCCCTCCCCTGGCGAACGGCGCGCGCAGCGTGCCGTTTGCTGGCGCATGTGTTCTCCCGCGAACCTCGCGTGACGTGTTCCGTCCGCCGCCAGTGCATGGCGCGTCGGAGTTCAAGAGCGCCGCCCTCCACACGTTTCATCGCCACCGCATCTTGCCCCGGGCTGGCCCACGCCAGTACCGGTTGGCTGTGTTGTCACCCGCCCTTCCCTCCTCCCCTCACTCCGGCATCGCATGACTCGCAGCAAACCTTCCGTCAGCAGCGAACGCTTTGACGTCTTCCTGCCCTACGTGGCCGACATGCCCTTGCGCGATCAGCGCGAAATGATGGAGCGCCCGTTCTTTTCGCTGGCCAAGACCAAGCGCACCAAGCCGATCGATTACACCAGCCCCGATGGCAAGCTATGGGTCCACGTCTCGGGCAATCCCGATTATGGCATGGCCACGATCTGGGACGCTGACATCCTGATCTACTGTGCCAGCGTTCTGGCCGACATGGTACGGCGCGGGGTCAACGATGTGCCGCGCAAGCTCACCATTATGCCCTATGACCTGCTGCGCGCGATCGGCCGCCCAACTACGGGCCGCGCCTATGAATTGCTGGGCCAGGCGCTCGATCGCCTGGTGGCGACCACGATCAAGACCAACATCCGCGCGGAAAACCGCCGCGAAGCCACCTTCTCGTGGCTCGATGGCTGGACCCAGCTGGTGGACGAGCGCACCGAACGCTCCAAGGGCATGACGCTGGAGCTGTCCAATTGGTTCTGGGAAGGCGTGATGATGCAGGGCGGCGTCTTGGCGATCGATCGCGCCTACTTCAACATCACCGGCGGACGCGAGCGGTGGCTCTACAAGGTCGCGCGCAAGCATGCCGGGGGCGCGGGCGAGGAAGGCTTTGCCATTGCCATGCCCACGCTGTTCGAGAAATCCGGGGCAGAAGGCGAATATCGCCGTTTCAAGTTCGAGATTCTCAAGCTGGCGGAAAAGGACGCCCTCCCCGGCTACGCCCTGAGCGTTGAACCTGGCAAGACCGGCGAGCCGCTGCTGCGCATGCGCCGCGTCGATGGCAAGGATGGCGCCGAAGTCGTTTCCCCGGGGAAACGCCCTGCCCCCCTGCCCGCAGTCACTGCCGCACCCTCACCCGCACCTGCGCCGGCAGCTCCGCCCGTGGCCCACCCTGCGCCAGCCAAGCCGGCATCACGCAACGCGGATCATGTAGCGCCGTCCGTGCCAGCACCCGTCACCGTTGATGCGCGCAGCCTGATCCGCTCGACCATCGCCGGCCTCAGCCACGCCGCCACGCGCGGTTTCATGACCGACGAAACCCTGGCGCACTTGCGCGAAACCTGCCCGGGCTGGGACTTCCAGGCGCTCCATGCCGAGTTTGAACGCTGGGTTTCGGCCGACCCCGCGCGCACCCCGGCCGACTGGCAGCGCGCCTTCATCGGCTGGGCCAAGCGCCATCACGAAAAGCACCGCCACACCCTGCGCTGACCAGCGCCGCCCGCTCCGTGCCCCATGCGCACGGAGCGGGCCCCAGCGCGACACCGTGATCGCGCTTTACCTCCACCATCACGAACGACGCTAATCCAGCCTCGGGTAATCCTGCAGGTGTGCCGGCCTGAGTCGCAGCGATCTGTATGCTTGCCGGCAGACGCTTGATGACAGGGAAGGGGCGGGGGAGGGGAGGGTAGCAGTACCAAGGCAACGCCCCTTATGTCACCACCTACGTCACCCCGGACTTGATCCGGGGTCCAACTTTCTGCCTTCGCGCGGTTCGTCTTTAGCGGCGCGCGGGATAAGCCATCCAAACAGCATGACAGCCATGCAAGTGCGGTCGCGGCATTCGCAAAAGTCACCAATGCCCCAATGCCGTTCTCGAAAGAACGTGTCGCGTGCTGTTGCACGCAATCGCCGTTCGCGAAGTGTCGTGGGCCGATCGTCCCCTCGTCACACCAGTGAAATCATCCACAGCGATTGAACGTCCAAAGCACTGCGTTCCCGAAAAGAAATTCAATCCACCGTGGTTGCCGCCCGTCTGATGGCAAACATCGACCCTTCGGGAACAGCAAAACGCGTGTTTCGATCCTTTAGGAACGGCCTTTCGATCCATCGGGAACGGGGGATCGATCCTTTGGGAACGATGCTTCGATCCATCGGGAACGGAAGGTCGATCTATCGGGAACAGCGCATTGCAGGCGAATCGCGAAACTCTGGCGATTCGCGCGAGTGAGCGCGGCGCTTAACTTGTCTAACGACTCTAAACAGGATCTAACCCGCCAGAAGTGTCTTTTGACGAGTTGAAATGGGGGAAGGGCGCAAGGCTCCACCGCATGTCGATCAAACCTGCGTGAGCCCACGGACTGAACGCATTCATACGGTCAGCGATAGACGCGGGTGCCGAGCCGGAACTGGGCGCTATCAGAATTATCCATTCTTTTTAGAACGATAGCCTGAATTTGAGCCGCGCCGAGCCGCAAACGTATTTCGGCCGGCTTTGCGCGAAAAGGGAGCAAAACCGGCCGAAGTAGGAAATCTCATGTTTTTCAGCGGCTTGAAGAGGCCTTTGCGCCAGTTTCCTATTTCACCGTGAAACTGTAGCTGCCATCGGCACTTTCGCCCGTGCTGGAGCCGGCATGCCAGGTCAGGCGATAGGTGCCGGCCGGTAGGGCGCGGGGGAGGGTAACCTTGAGGGTCTTGCCCTCGTCAGCAAGGGCGGTAGCAAAGCCGGTGACCTTCATCGGTTGGTGGTTGGCCATGCCGGGCATCGCGGTCATCACCAGAGCAAGCGAGGAGGGCGGCACGGCCACAGCCTCCGTAAAGGACAGCGTGATGACCGTTGGCGCGCTGACCACCGCATCAGCCGAGGGACTGGCGGCGGTCAGTGCCGGTTGGGCAAGAGCAGGGGCGGCAGCGCAGAGCGCGGCGAGCGCAAGGGGGAGGGCAGCATGGCGCATGAACATCGACGATCCTTTCGAAACGGGGCTGCCTTCTGATACGCAGCGTCGATCATCACCCCTTGGCCGATGTGCAAAAAATGTGGCGACGGGATGAGGGACAAGCCACGCCGGTGCGTATGAGGGGGCAGGCAGGGCAAGGACAGGAGAAGCACGGGCGATGGGCAGTGTGGAGGAAGGGCTGGCCGGGCTGCGCCATGCAGCGGCCAGGCGGGCAGACGACGTGGCGGATTGGGCGGCGCTGGAACAGGCGGTGATCGGCGGGCTGCACCGTCATCAGGCACGCGCGCAGGCACGGCGGCAACTGGCCTGGACCGGGGCGCTGGCGCTGGTGGTTGGCCTGGCGGGGGGGGGGGCCC
>NZ_KE148486.1:4408-5223 GCF_000410615.1 Novosphingobium sp. B-7
GGCATGCCTTTGGCCCGCGTCATGAGCCTGCCAGGCTGGTGAGCCCCCTGGCCTTGCCCGCACAGGCGCCCTCGGTTGTGCTGATGGGGGCGGGGTGATGGGCGCCCGCCAGATGGTGTTTGTGGCCCTGCTGGCCTTTGCAGCGGCCCTGGCAGGGGTGGGGGTGGGGCGCATGCTGTTTAAGCCCGCGCAGCCTGCGGAAAACGCCTTTCACACGCTGATCCACCGCGATCTGGCGCTTGATGCCGGGCAGGAACAGGCCATGGCGCGGCTGGAGGGCGATTATGCGGCCGCGCAGGCCCGCTATGGCGCGCAAATGGCGCAGGATAACCGCGATCTGGCGCAGGCGATCGTGGCCGAGCGCGGCTATGGCCCGCGCGTGGCCGCGGCGGTAGATCGCTCGCATGCAGCGATGGGCATGTTGCAGAAGGAAACCCTGCAACACCTGTTTGCGATGCGCGCGCTGCTGCGCCCCGATCAGCAGGCGCGGTTTGACCAGGCGATGGTGGCTGCCCTGATGCAATCCCCTGCGCCCAGCGCTTCGCAGCGGCCCTGAGCGGCCGCGCGGCGGTGCGTGATGATCCTCTGGACGAGGCCGATGATGCCGCCCTGGTGCGCGCCGCGCTGGCGGGCGAGGAGCAGGCCTATCGCCAGCTCATGGCGCGTCACCGCGCCGTGGTGCATCGTGTGGCCTGGGCGCAGACCGGACAGGCCGATGCCGCGCTCGACGTGACGCAGGATACGTTCATCGCCGCCTTTGCCGCGCTGCGCCGCTATGATCCGGCGCGGCCGCTGGCGGCGTGGCTGGCGCGCAT
>NZ_APCQ01000773.1:0-4111 GCF_000410615.1 Novosphingobium sp. B-7
GGTGCCGGCGCCGGGGCCAAAGTTGCGGCGGCGCTGCGGTGGGGGCGGGGCTTCTTCGACAAGTTCGGCCTCTTGCGCGGCCAGGGCGGCGGCGCGGCGGCGGCGCACGATCAGCAGCACCACAAGCGTGGCGAGCACGGCCACCACGGCCAGCGCGATCCCCACCATGGGTGCCAATTGCGTCATGCTACTCACTTTGCCCAAGGCCCCCTTGCCCACGGCTGCTTGCGCCTGTTGTGCCCCGCAAGACCGCGTCATGTCCTGCTAGCCGGTTACCCCCCCAAAAGAAAAGGCCCCGGCAGACGCCGGAGCCTTTCTTTTTCATGCGAAATGGCGCGGGTTCAGGCCCAGGCAGCCATTTCCTTTTCCAGGTTTTCCACGATCGCTTCGAAGAACTTTTCCGTGGTCATCCAGGGCTGGTCGGGGCCGATGAGGATCGCGAGGTCCTTGGTCATCTTGCCGCTTTCCACGGTTTCGATGCACACGCGCTCCAGCGTTTCGGCAAAACGCACCACATCGGGGGTTTCGTCGAACTTGCCACGATACATCAGGCCGCGCGTCCACGCGAAGATCGAGGCGATCGGGTTGGTGCTGGTCGCCTTGCCCTGCTGGTGCTGGCGATAGTGGCGCGTGACGGTGCCGTGGGCCGCTTCGGCTTCCACGGTCTTGCCGTCGGGCGTCATCAGCACCGAGGTCATCAGGCCGAGCGAGCCGAAGCCCTGCGCCACGGTGTCGGACTGCACGTCACCGTCATAGTTCTTGCAGGCCCACACGAACTTGCCCGACCACTTGAGCGCGGAAGCGACCATGTCGTCGATCAGGCGGTGCTGGTATTCGATGCCGGCGGCAGCGAACTTTTCCTTGAAGCCTTCGCTGTCGAACACTTCCTGGAACAGGTCCTTGAAGCGGCCGTCATAGGCCTTGAGGATGGTGTTCTTGGTCGACAGATAGACCGGCCAGCCCAGGTTCAAACCATAGTTGAAGCTGGCGCGGGCAAAGTCGCGGATCGAATCGTCAAGGTTGTACATCGCCATGGCGACGCCGGCCGACGGGAAATCGAACACTTCGAGATCGATCGATTCGCCGTTCACGCCGTCGAACACCAGGCGCAGCTTGCCCGGGCCGGGGATCAGGGTGTCGGTGGCCTTGTACTGGTCACCAAAGGCGTGACGGCCAACCACGATCGGGTCGGTCCAGCCCGGAACCAGGCGGGGCACGTTCTGGATCACGATGGGCTCGCGGAACACCACGCCGCCCAGGATGTTGCGGATCGTGCCGTTGGGCGACTTCCACATCTTCTTGAGGCCGAATTCTTCGACGCGGGCTTCGTCCGGGGTGATCGTGGCGCACTTCACGCCCACGCCGTACTGCTTGATGGCGTTGGCCGAATCGATCGTGATCTGATCGCCGGTTTCGTCACGCTTTTCGACCGAAAGATCGAAATACTTGAGGTCCAGGTCGAGGTAGGGAAGGATCAGGCGTTCGCGGATCCATTCCCAGATGATGCGGGTCATCTCGTCGCCGTCGATCTCGACGATCGGGTTCTTCACCTTGATCTTCGCCATAGCCGTCCTGTTGCCTTGCCTGGGGAGTTGAACTTACCGCCCCCTTAGCAGGTGCGGAACGCGGCGCAAGCGCGGCTCCGGCGATTCTTGAACCGAGCTTATGTTTTGCGCCGCAGTGCGGCAACGTGGCGGCCATTCAAGGGCTGTTGCGCAGATCGTACATCGCCTCGCCCACGCGCACGCGGTGGCGGCGCGCGATGTGCCAGCCGGCGTCTTCCAGCAGGCGGGCAAAGCGCGCCGGCCCATGGCGATGCAGCCAGATCACCTCCTTGCGGCGCAGGCGCATGGCCCACAGCACATCCTGCACCGACGCGTGGTTGTACGACAGAACGACGCGGTCGAACTGGCGCAACTGGGCAAACAGGCGCGGCAGATCGGTGACATATTCGACCACGCCGAGCATCGCGGCGGCGCGTTCGGCAAAGCGGGGCAGCGGATCGGCGTTGAGATCGGTCAGGACCGTGCCGGGCCCGCGATCGACAATGTCCACCGGTACATAGCGGGTGCCGGCCGGCAGATGGTCGCGCAGCGGCATCAGCCCGCAACCGATATCCACCACGCCGGCCTCGTCCGCCAGCCACGCCGCGGCCTGCCGGGTGCGGTGGTCCCACCGATCCTGCAGTGCGGACCAGTACAGACGCCGGCACGCCAGGGTCGCATCGGTGGAAACATCATTCATGCCGGGCACGTGGCCTGTGCGGCACTCCGCGATCAAGCGCAGTTGGCTCGCATGTGGCGCAATTGCAGAGCCAAGCATGGCTATACGGGGTGTTCAATTAAATTTGTAGACAATGGCTGGCGTCCGGCTGACCTCTGCCGTGTCATTTCCGTCGTGCCGCAAGGAGCCTGTCATGCCCGCATCCCGCCTTTCCCGCCGCGCAGCCCTGGCCGGCCTTGCTGCCGGAGGCGCGGCACTGGCATCGCCAGCGCTGGCTGTGCCCGATACGGGCAAGAAGCTGAATTTCCTGTATATCATGGCTGATGACATGGGCTATGCCGATGTCTCGTGCTATGGCCGGCGCGATTATGCCACGCCCGCGATCGATGCACTGGCGCAGCAGGGCGTGCGCTTTACCCAGGCCTATGCCAACAGCGCGGTGTGCACCGCTACGCGCGTGGCGCTGATTACCGGGCGCTATCAATATCGCCTGCCGGTGGGGCTGGAAGAGCCGCTGGCACAGCGCGCGATCGGCCTGCCACCCAGCCAACCCACGCTGCCTTCGCTGCTGCGCAAGGCCGGCTATGCCACCGGGCTGATCGGCAAGTGGCATCTGGGCAGCCTGCCCGACTACGATCCGCGATTGAGCGGCTATGACGAATTCTGGGGCATCCGCAGCGGCGCGGTGGACTATTACACCCACGCCACCTCGGGCGGGCGGCCGGATTTGTGGGACGGGGCAACGCCGGTGCAGCAGGCCGGATACCTGACCGATCTCTTGGGTGATCATGCCGTGGCGGCGGTGCGGCGCAATGCCGGCATCGGCAAGCCCTGGCTGCTCAGCCTGCATTTCACCGCGCCGCACTGGCCTTGGGAAACCCCGGACGACGACAGCGAATCAAAGCGGCTGGCCCAGTCCAAAGACCCCGAGGCGCTGATGCACTTCGATGGCGGCAACCAGAAAACCTATGCCGCGATGGTGCAGCGCCTGGATCTTCAGGTCGGGCGCATTCTCAAGGCCTTGGCGGATTCGGGCCAGGCCGACAACACCGTGGTGGTGTTCACCAGCGACAATGGCGGCGAACGCTTTGCCGATACCTGGCCGTTCACCGGGCGCAAGACCGAATTGCTCGAAGGGGGCTTGCGCATCCCCGCGATCGTGCGTTGGCCCGGCCTGAGCCAGCCGGGCAGCACCAGCGCGGCGCAGATCATCTCGATGGACTGGCTGCCCACGTTCGTCGCTGCGGCGGGCGGCGCGCCCGATCCTGCCTTTGCCCCCGATGGCATCGACATCCGCAGCGCGATTGCCGGGGGCAGCTTGCCGGCACGCACGCTCTATTGGCGGTACAAGCTGCACGACCAGCAGGCGGCGCGGCGTGGCCAATGGAAATACCTGAAAATCGGAGACAACACGTTCCTGTTCGATGTCGAGGCCGATCCCATGGAACGCGCCAACCTGAAAGCGCGCCATCCCGATGTCTTTGCCGCGCTGACGCAGGACTGGAACCGCTGGAACGCCACGATGCTGCCGCTCGATCCGCAAAGCTACAGCCATGGGTTTACGGCCAAGACCCTGGCCGATCACTTCATCGCCACGGATTGAGCCAGCCCGCTAGGCCTAGGGCAGGGCGTTGAGCCGCAGATAGGCAACAAGGCGTGTTCCCTCGCGCCTTGCCGGCAATCCACTTGCCATCTGGGGCAGCGGCGGGACCCGCTGGCCGATCGTGCCACTGGCGCGCAGCCCCAGCGTGAGCCGGCGCGAAACATGGGCAATGCCGGCCTGCAGGTCGGCATAGTCGCCCTGCGGGCGCAGGCGCCAGGCGCTTTCCCCCGGCCGGGCCCGGCCAAGGGAATAGCCGCCGCCGGCATGCAGCGTCAGGGCCGAGCC
>NZ_APCQ01000772.1:0-6266 GCF_000410615.1 Novosphingobium sp. B-7
CGGCGGTGGTGGCGGCTTCGGCGGCCCGCGCGGTCGGCACCGGCAAGGGCGTCGTCAAGTTCTTCAACGGCCAGAAGGGCTTCGGCTTCATTCAGCGCGAAGACGGCGGTGAAGACGTGTTCGTCCACATCAGCGCCGTGGAACGTGCCGGCCTCGAAGGCCTGGCCGAAGGCCAGACGCTGGAATTCAACCTGGTTGATCGTGGTGGCAAGGTTTCTGCCGCTGACCTTCAGGTTGTTGGCGATGTCATCCCCGTGGCGGCCAAGCCCGCAGCCCCGCAGCGCCAGCTGACCGGTGAAAAGGCCACTGGCACGGTCAAGTTCTTCAACGGCATGAAGGGCTTCGGCTTCATCACCCGTGATGACGGCCAGCCCGACGCGTTCGTGCACATCAGTGCCGTTGAACGTTCCGGCATGCGCGAGCTCAACGAAGGCGACAAGCTGGAGTTCGACCTCGAAGTTGATCGACGAGGCAAGTACTCGGCGGTCAACCTGGTGCCGCGCCAGGATTGATCCCGGCCGCATTGCCCCTCGGGTCTGTGAGACCCAGGGGCCTTGCATCACCACATACGCGTGCAAATGGCGGTCCGCTGGGCCGCCATTTGTCGTTTTGCAGCCATCCCCGTTCCAAACACCTTTATCCTTGGAAACTACAGGAGCATTGCCCATGTCCATCACCCCGCTCATGCCCGTCTATCCCCGGTGTGGCGTGCGTCCGGTGCGCGGCGAACACTGCCACCTGATTTCCGAGGACGGCACGCGCTATCTCGATTTCGCCAGCGGCATCGCGGTCAATCTGCTGGGCCATTCGCACCCGCACCTGATCGGCGCGATCCAGCGCCAGGCCGAAACGCTGATGCACGTGTCCAATCTCTATGGCAGCCCCCAGGGCGAGGCGCTGGCGCAGCGCCTGGTCGACATGACCTTTGCCGCTACGGTGTTCTTCACCAATTCCGGGGCCGAGGCGGTGGAATGCGCGATCAAGACCGCGCGCGCCTATCACCAGTATCACGGCCAGGCCCCGGAACGGTTCGAGATCATCACCTATCGCAATGCCTTTCACGGCCGCACGATGGGCACGATCAGCGCGTCCGATCAGGAAAAGATGCACAAGGGCTTCCTGCCCATCCTGCCCGGTTTCCATTATGTCGATTTCAACGATCTGGAAGCGACCAAGGCGCTGATCGGCCCGCATACCGCCGGCATCCTGGTCGAGCCGATCCAGGGCGAAGGCGGGATTCGCGAAGGCAGCGAAGAGTTCATCAAGGGCCTGCGCGCGCTGTGTGACGAGCATGGCCTGCTGCTGATCTTTGACGAGGTGCAGTGCGGCGTGGCGCGCAGCGGCACCATGTTCGCCTATGAACAGTATGGCGTAGCGCCCGATGTCATGGCGATTGCCAAGGGCATTGGCGGCGGCTTCCCGCTTGGCGCCTGCCTCGCTACCGAAACGGCGGCACGCGGCATGGTGTTTGGCACCCACGGCAGCACCTATGGCGGCAATCCGCTGGCCATGGCGGCCGGTAATGCCGTGCTCGATGTCGTCGCCACTCCCGAATTTCTTGCCCAGGTGCGCGCCACCGGCGATCGCCTCAAGGCGCGGCTCGAACAGTTCATCGGCAACTATCCCGACCTGTTCGAAATGGTCCGCGGCAAGGGGCTGATGCTGGGGGTGAAGTGCAAGGTCGAGCCGCGCCCGTTCGTGGCCCACATGCGCGACAATCATCAGCTCCTGGCCGTGGCCGCTGGCGACATGACGTTCCGCGTCCTGCCGCCGCTGGTGATCGACGACAGCCACATCGATGAATTCATGGACAAGCTTTCGGCCGCCGCGGCCAGCTATGTTCCTCCGGCTCCTGCGGCGTGAGACAGCGGTAATGATCAGGCATTTCCTCAATCTTTCCGATGCCGGCGGTGATGCGGTCGCCGCGATGCTGGCCGACGCGCTCGATCGCAAGGCTGCCCGCGCGGTCTGGCCCAAGGGCCGCGTCGATGCCGATGCTCCCCTGGCCGGTCATATCCTGGCGATGGTGTTCGAAAAGAATTCCACCCGCACGCGCGTGTCGTTCGACGTGGCGATGCGCCAACTCGGCGGCTCGGCGCTGATTCTCGATGCCGGCAATACCCAACTGGGCCGGGGCGAAACCATCGCCGATACCGCGCGCGTGCTCAGCCGCATGGCCGATGCCATCATGCTGCGCACCGACGATCACGCCAAGGTCGAGGAACTGGCCCACTATGCCAGCGTTCCGGTAATCAATGGGCTCACCGATCTTTCCCACCCCTGCCAGATCATGGCCGATCTGTTGACCGTGATCGAACATGGCAAGGCGCTGCCCGGCCTTACCGTGGCCTGGCTGGGCGACGGCAACAACGTGCTCAACTCGATCGTTGAGGCGGCCGGGCTGATGAAGTTCAACGTGTGCATCGGCGTGCCCGAGGGCTATGATTGCGACGCCGGCTTTATCACCCGCGCCCAGGCACAAGGCGCAGCCATCACCGTGCATCGCGACGCGGCCGAGGCCGTGGCCGGGGCCGATGTGGTGGTCACCGATACGTGGATTTCGATGGGCCAGGCTCACGCCGAAGCCAAGCTGGCGGCCATGGCGCCGTTCCAGGTGGATGAAGCGCTGATGGCCCGCGCGAAGGGCGATGCGCTGTTCCTGCACTGCCTGCCGGCCCACCGCAACGAAGAGGTCACGGATGCCGTGATCGATGGGCCGCGTTCGGTGGTGTGGGACGAAGCGGAAAACCGCATTCATGCCCAGAAATCCGTTCTGCGCTGGGCCTTTGGCCAGATCTGACCATTATTCTCACACGACGAAAGCTTTCATGACCGACCAAGCCGAAACCGGATTTGACCAGGTATTGCAGTTCACCGTTCCCGGGCGCGATGCCCGGGGGCGGGTGGTGCGCCTGGGCCCGGTGCTCGACACCGTGCTGTCGGCCCACGCCTATCCGGCGCCGATCCGCAACCTGCTGGCCGAAGCGCTGACCCTGACCGCGCTGCTCGGCGCGCTGCTCAAGGACGACGATGGCCAGTTGACCATGCAGGCGCAGACCCAGGATGGGGTGGTCGATCTGCTGGTATGCGATTATCGCGGCGGCGAATTGCGCGGCTATGTCCGCCACGATCGTGCGCGGCTGGACGAGCTGGGGCCGCATCCCTCGCTGCATGCGCTGTTCGGCGATGGTTACCTGGCGATCACGTTTGATCTGGCCAGCAGTGATCAGCGCTATCAGGGCATTGTCCCGCTCGAGGGTGATTGTCTGGCGCGCGCCTGCGAAAGCTATTTCTTCCAATCGGAACAGGTGCCAACGCTGATCCGGGTGGGGGTGCATGCGGAAAATGGCCGCACCGTGGCGGGCGCCTTGCTGGTGCAGCATCTGCCCGATGGCGAGGAGGGGCGCGAGCGCCTGCACGCGCGGCTCGATCACCCGGAATGGGAACATGTCGCGGCACTGGCCGGCTCGCTGACCGAAGCAGAACTTACCGATCCGCAACTTGGGCTGGAAAGCCTGGTGTGGCGCCTGTTTCACGAGGAAAGCGAAGTACGCGTTGCCCAGGGCCATCCGCTCACGCGGGGGTGCCGTTGCACGGCCGAGCATTATCGCGATCTGCTGGCCCGCTTTGGTGCGGAACAGCGCGCGGAAATGGCCAACGACGATGGTCTTATCGTCGTCGACTGCGCGTTCTGCTCGAAAGAGTTTCCGCTTCGTTTCGATTGACGGCCGTTGCCGACCGGAGGTCTTCAATCGCACCAGCATCGCAGCTATATTGCCAAGGGCTGCCGCAGCCTGTGCGGCAGGGTTGGAGGGTGGTTGATGACGTATCGTAACGCGCTGCGCCGCGCCCTCGCTGCGGTGATCGTCCTGCCGGCATTGGCTTGGGTCGCCCCCGCCGATGCCGAAAGGGCGCCGGCCACTCTCGCGATGCTCGATCGCATCGCGCCGGGCCAATGGCAGGTCCACGCGCGCGAGGCTGGCGGATTTGAGGGCCGGCTGTGCCTCGCTGAAGGGCGCCCGCTGATCCAGCTACGCCATCCGGGGCAGGCTTGCCGCCAGTTCGTGGTGCAGGACGAAGCCAACGCCATTTCCGTCAGCTATGTCTGCGGACAGGCCGGCTCGGGCTTGACACGTATCCGCTATGAAAACGATCAGCTGCTGCAGATCGAGGCGCAGGGCATCGCCAAGGGACTGCCTTTTTCCTTCAACGCCGAAGCGCGGCGCCTGGGCGACTGCACCGCGCGCTGATCACGCTGCGAACGCCCGGCTGGGGGTTGCCTGTGCCGGGCGAGGGGGCTAGCCCGGTAGCATGACTGATACCCAATTGTCTTCTTCGTCCGGCGCGGAATCGGCGCCGCTGGCGGTTGTCCTGCTTTCCGGCGGGCTCGATTCAATGGTCTGCGCTGCGCTTGCGCAAGAGCAGGGCTTCCGTGTCCTGGCCCTCACCATCGATTACAACCAGCGCCATCGCGTGGAACTGGATGCCGCGCGGGTGATCGCGGCGCGCCTGCAGGTTGAGCGTCATGTCATCCTGCCGCTCGATCTGCGCCAGTTCGGTGGATCGGCGCTGACCGACGCGATCGATGTGCCCAAGGATGGGCTGACCGACGATATCCCGATCACCTATGTGCCGGCGCGCAACCTGGTGTTCCTCTCCCTCGCACTTGCCTGGGCAGAGGCGGCAGGGGCGAACGCGCTGTTTATCGGCGTCAACGCGCTGGATTATTCCGGCTACCCCGACTGCCGCCCGGAATTCATCCATGGGTTCGAAGGGCTGGCCCGCGTTGCCACCAAGGTCGGCAGCCAGGGTGGCACGGTAACCGTGCACGCGCCGCTGCAACACCTCAAGAAGTCAGAAATTGCCCAGGAAGCGGCCCGGCTGGGCCTCGATGCCGGGGAAAGCTGGTCGTGCTATGATCCGCTGCCCGATGGCCGCGCTTGTGGGGAATGCGATAGCTGCCGTTTGCGCAAGGCGGGCTTCGCCGAAGCGGGCCTGACCGATGGAACGCGCTACGGCGCCTGAGCGCCCGGCCTGGTTGGACCGACACGACAAGGGGACGAGCAGGCAGGCCCTGCTCGTCCCCTTCGTTCATTCAGGTGCTGTATTACTGGCGAACGAACACGCCGCAGGCGAGGCGCGCGCCGCTGTTGCCGCTGGGATCGGTCTTGTAATCGTCGGGCGCGGCATGGATGACCAGCGCCGTGCCATCGGCATCGAACAGCGCCGGGCCGGTCATGTCGGCGCCGCCGCGCAGGGCAAAGTCCAGTGCCCCGGTGCCGTCGGCTCCCACGGTCAGGTTGGTAAGGTCACCCAGGTGCGCCCCGGCGGGGTTTTCCGCGCCATGCTGGTGGCCATCGGGATTGAGATGCCCACCTGCAGTGGTGAAGCCGGGGGCATCACACTTGCCAACGGTGTGCAGGTGAATGCCGTGGACGCCGGGCGGCAGACCCTTGGCATCGACGTGGACACGGAACCCGTCAGGGCCTTGGAGCAGTTCGGCGGTGCCCGCGCTGGCGCCGCTGGCCAGCATCAGCGTGGCATTGGCCACGACTTGTGCCTTGGGCGTGGGGGCGCTGTGCATGCCCGCCATGCTGCCATCGCCACAGGCAGACAGCGCAATCGGCAGGGCAAGCGCGACGATCGCGCGCGGCGCGAAGGTGGTTACGGTACGGCGCAGGCGAGAGGACAGAAGCGGGGAAGGCATGGTGGGATCTCCGTGGCTTATGCCGCCATCAAGGCTGGGGCCGATACGCGGCGCATCGTATGTCGCAACAACGAAAAAGGGGCCGGATTGCTCCGGCCCCTCGTTCGTTTTGGGTCTTCATGACCGGCCCCGTTTGACCGGGGCCGTGCCACTTAGTTGCCCGAACCCGGACCGTACGTGATTTCCACGCGACGGTTCTGCAGTTCACGCACGCCGTCGGCGGTCGGAACGCGCGGGTTGGCTTCACCAAAGGCCTGGCTGGTGATCGTCGAGGCCGGGATGCCGTGCGACGTCAGGTAAGCCTGGACCGAGGAGTTACGACGTGCGGACAGGCCAAGGTTGTACTTGGGCGAGCCCGAACGGTCGGTGTAGCCGGCCAGCATGATCGGAACAGTCTGGCAGTTGCCATACTGGGTGATCGCGTTGTCGAGAATGGTCGCCGCTTCAGGCGTGATGTCCGACTTGTTCCAGTCGAAGAACACGATGTACGGGCCCTTGTTGCACACCGGCGGCGGCGGAGGCGGCGGCGGAGGCGGGGGGGGCGGAGGCGGCGGGGGCG
>NZ_APCQ01000775.1:0-8826 GCF_000410615.1 Novosphingobium sp. B-7
GTCGACCCGCGCGTGCGCCAGCGCGAGCGCCAGGCGGCTGAGCACGAGGCGCGCGCACCGAAACCGGCGCAGCCGCGCGATTGGAGCCGCGACATTCAGGCGCGCCAGGATTCGATCCGGCGGGCATATCTCGACCATGCTAATGCACTCGAACGCGGCGACGCCGCCGATCGTCGCCTCGCGCGCGACATCCGCCGGTTCGTCGCCGACATGCCGGTGGCGCTGACGCGACGCCAAGCGCTCGCCGTCGAGCTGCGTCGCGTGCTCGACCAACGGCATGGGAAGGCCGTTCCTGTTGGCGTCTCGTCCGATCCCACGCCACCGGACAAGGGTTGGTATCGTGCAAGCCCTGCGTTCGCGCTGGGACCCGCTAAATGGCCTCGGCGGTGACTGGAGCAATAAGCCAGAAATACACGGATCTGGCTGTTCTCTACCCGTCCGGCCGTCCCGGAATATTGCCGCGCGCCTCGCCCACCGACTGGCTGCCCTTCTTCACGAACCCCGTCTCGTCGACCACAGCCGCGCGTAAAGCGGCGCAAATCAGTTCGAGCGTTTGGCGCAGCACATCCTCGACGTTGTCGATGACGAAATAAGACTACTGATAGTCGTCGTTCCGATACCGTGTCCTTCGGACCCAAGGTGGTCGCGCAACGCGCCGCCAGAATCGTCGACATTGAGGCGCAACTCGCCGGATGGCGCCAACCTTCAGCCCATCCCGGCTCCCCCGAAGATGATGGGCATGATGGATCGTCCAGGCCGACAGCCAGCGCAACCGCATGTCGAACTGCCCGACCAGTTCGGGCGTCGTGCTTTTCGATGTCGGAGCCGTAGTCATCAGTCAGTTGTCGGTGCGACAGAAGGGCGGTCCAAGCCCATATGCCTGCCCGCGCCATGCCGGAGCGGTCGATCGCCTCGCCGACCAGCGTGTAGGCCCGGCTTCCATCCGGAGTGACGATCACGTCGTAGGTCTCGGCGACGGCAATCTGGATTTCGTCGGTCTCGATCGGCTGCACGTACTGGCCGTCCGCCTGCACGACTGTCATCGGCAGGCCGGGAATGCGGACCTTAAAGCTGGTCATCGCCGAGGCATTAATCAATCGCAGCCGGACGCGCTCGCCAGCCGAAAAGAGGGCGGTCCAATTGTCTTTCGGCCCATGTCCGTTGACGAGATAGGTATAGGCTACGCCCGTCACATCAGAGATGTCGGTTGGCGACATCCGCATGCCGCCCCAGCGCAGGCGCTCCTTGAGCGGCTGGTCATGGCCGGCGCCCAACCCGTCGAGGGCCTGCCGCGGGTAGTCGAAATAATCGGGCTCCTGCTTCAGCTTGCGCATGATGGAGTGCGGCATCATCGCGCTGTGGTCGGAGAGCACGATCACCTGCTCGCGATCGTAGGCGACCTGCTCGGGCCCTTCGGGGTCGATCACGATCGGTCCGTAATGTCCTAACTGCTCCTGCAAGCCCGAATGACTGTGATACCAGTAGGTGCCTGCCTGCCTGATTGGGAATTCGTAAACGAAGGTCGAGCGCGGTGCGATGCCGGGGAAGCTGACCCCGGGAACGCCGTCCATGTCGGCTGGCACCAGCAAGCCGTGCCAGTGGATCGAGCTGCTCTCGTCAAGTTCGTTGACGACGGTGAAGCGGACCACCGTGCCTTGCTTCAGCCGGAGCAGCGGCGCCGGAACGGTGCCGTTGATCCCAATTGCGTCGCTGCTCCACCCATCGATGACCATTTTCTGACGAGCGATGACGAGCCGGATATCGGGTCCGCCTAGGCGCTCCGCGCTCGTGGCACGCGCCCATGCATCCTCGGTCACTCAGGCCACGCCAAGCGATGCGCACCGCGCCAAGCAGCTCTACAGACACCGCTGTTACTGGAGATCATGTTCAGCCGCCTCAAGGACCGGCGGCATTCGATGCGCCCAGACCTTCATCGGCGCGATCACCCTCGCCGCAATCGTGCTCTTCTGGCTACCTCTGTGCAAAATCCCAGGCCTAGTGGCCGAAATTCGCCCGAGACATCGGAATTGCATGCTTCATCAAAGCCAGCGGGTCGAACATGTCACTGCGGCGAAGCGAAGCCTTCGCAGCGAGGCGGCTGGCTCAAGGACACCCGGTCCAGCAGACACGCCCCAGCTATGCTCGTAAACGAAATTTCCTGAGAGTGAAGAAATTCCTTGACGCACTGCAGAGTGAGCGCCATTTTTCGCGCGATAAGCCGATCGTTGAAGGAAGTCAGATGCGGAGTTTTCGCGCCGTTCTAATCGGTACTGCCTGCGTTTTCTCGAGTGCAGGAACTGCGTGGGCGCAGGAGACCCTTACCGTTTCTGGCACTGCAGCTCCCGCCCCAACTGACGTTGCCGGTGCTGACGGCGACATCGTCGTGACTGCGCAGCGGCGCAACGAGCGGCTCCAAGATGTGCCTGTATCGATAACCGCTCTGAGCGGTGATCAGCTGGCCGACAAGCGCATCGCCTCACCCACCGATCTCGTCTCCTCCGTGCCTAATCTGCAAGCGGCGTCGACCGTCGGCGAAGGAATCCCGGTCTTCTCCCTGCGTGGCATCTCGATGTCCGACTACAGCATCAACCAGCAGGGTCCTGTAGCCACTTATATCGACGACGTTTACAAGGGCACCTTCCCCCTCCTCCCTGTCGCTCTCTACGATCTCGAACGCGTGGAGGTGCTTCGCGGCCCCCAGGGAACCTTGTACGGCAAGAATACGACTGGTGGTGCGATCAACATCATCAGCCGAAGGCCCGGTTTCAGCACCGAGGGTTATCTTGCGGTCGGGATCGGGAACTACCAACGCTATGAAGCCAATGGTGCCCTCCAAGCCGCTCTCAGCGACAAGGTCGCAGCCCGCGTTGCGTTCACCTTCGCCCGCGCCGACGGCTGGTTCAAGAACAGGCTTCCTGGCCAAGCCGACGCCAACGCGACGCGGCAATATGCGGTCCGCGTGTCCCTCCTCGCCCAGCCGACAGATCGCCTCCAGTTCCTGCTGCGTCTGTCAACCAGCCTGCAGAATCCAACCAATTATGGCATCTTCGCGCGTCCCGCTGCCGATGGCATCGGCGCGGGCGCGTACGAACTTTTTGGGGGCTCGAGCTATTTCAGAACCGGGATCGGCCGGCGAGAACTGGAAAGCGAACATGCCGAGCGCCGCCGCCATCGGACGTACGGCGCATCTCTCACCACGAACTGGAAAGCCACGGACGACCTGACGGTCACCTCCGTCACGTCCTACGACTATGGAAAGCTCTTCATCCCCGAGGATGCCGACGGTAGTCCGCTCAAGGCGGTCGAAGACGACCTAGGCGGGCGAGCACGGCAATTCTCACAGGATCTGCGGATCGCCAGCGATTTCGACAACGGACTGGATTTCATAGCGGGCGCTTATTACAGCCGCGAGACCATCTCTGCTCAGACGACCTATTCATATTTTACCGACATAGATGTCACTAGAAACGGGGTCATAGACGCAGAGGACTGCACCCAGGACTTCCTCACATCTTGCATGTATTCCAACAGATATCATCAGAGGAAGTCGAGCGCTGCCGTCTATGCAGATGTCAACTACGCCCTCTTTCCTCGCCTCATCGCTCGGGCCGGGTTGCGCTACACGCGCGATACCGGGAGGATCAGCGGGTATAACGCGCGGGTTCTTGGGGCCGACGGCACGCCGATAGCGAATACGATCCCGGGCGACCCCGTAGATTTCGATGCCACGGCAAGCGATGGCTTCCGAAAGGGAACGGTTACCGGAAGGGCCGGCGTCGACTACAAGCTGCCTGGCGGGAACCTGCTTTACGCCAGCTATAGCCGCGGTTATCGTGCGAGCGCGTTCAATGCTCAGGCGTACTTCCTGCCGACCGAGTTGAACGTGGCCAAGCCGGAAACGGTGAATGCCTTTGAAGTGGGGTTCAAGTCTCAGTTCTTCGGCCGCGCCGTCACCTTCAACGGATCGGCTTTCTATTACGCCTACAAGAACCAGCAGGCGCTCAGCATCGATCCGGATACGGTCGCGCAGACACTCGTGAACATTCCGACGTCGCGAATGGCGGGGGCGGAGTTCGAACTGAGCGCGCGCCCTGCGCCCCATATCCGTCTCAACGCCGGGCTGGGCTTGCTCAGCACGAAGATCCGGACAGGCCCATCAGCGGTGTGGTCCTGGCCGGGAATCGGCTCCCTAACGCGCCGAGCGTCAGCCTCACGGCCGGCGCAGAGTGGGACGTCATCGATACCGATGGCGGAAAGTTGACGTTGGGTGTCGACGGCAACCATAACTCGAAACAATATTTCGAGCTGATGAACGAGGATCGCATCGCTCAAAAGGGCTATGTGGTCGTGAACGGTCGCGTAGCGTACCGGTCCGGGGACGGGCAGTACGGGATCGCCGCTTGGGCAAAAAACCTGTTCAACCGATACTATTTCCGATCGTCGATCGATGTCACCGGGTTCGGCTTCGATTTCTTCCAGGTCGGAGAGCCGCGGACGTACGGAATCACCGCCGACATGAAGTTCTAGAGGTTGACATAGCCAGCCAGGAAGATTCGCCTTCAATCAAGCAGGAGCCATATCATGAGCGACAAGGGTTTGCGCACATTCCAGCGGAACGATCCATTCGAGCTGATCCTGAAGGGGTTGGATGACGATGGGGGAGTCATCGTCAGAGACTTCATCGATCAGGATCTTCTGGCTCGCCTGAATGAACAGCTTCAGCCCGACATCAAGCATGTTCTTCCCGGATCCGACGATGTCGGCGAAGAAATGGGTGCTTTCTGGGGGAAGCAGACCAAGCGGTTCACGAGGCTGGCAGCGCGCGCTCCGGCCTTCGCAGAGCTGCTTGACCACGACCTTATGCATCGTTGGGCCGCAAGCCAGTTGGAAGGCGACTATTGGCTCAATACCGGACAGGCAATGATCGTGGGGCCAGGTGAGACCGGGCAATTCCTTCATCGCGATACCGTGATTTGGCCGGTGATGGAGACGCTGGGGAGAGACGCCCCGAACTGCCTTGTGAGCATCATGCTCGCTCTGTCCGACTTCACAGAGGAGGTCGGGGCAACGCGTGTGATCCCGCGTAGTCATAAATGGGATGACTTTGCGCGGCAGCCGAATCCGGATGAAACGGTCGGGGCGGTGATGCCTGCCGGAAGCGCGCTGCTGTATATGGGGAAAACGGTTCACGGGGCAGGCGCGAATGTAACCGCGGACCAATGGCGTCATGGACTGCATATGAGCTTCCTTGTAGGGTGGCTGACGCCCGAGGAAGCCTCTCCGCTCGTCGTTCCCTGGGATCTTGTGCGGAACTATCCGCCGCGAGTGCAGCGGATGCTCGGCTATGCGTCGCATGCCCGGGGCGAGAACAAGGCACCCGGAAACTGGCTTATCGATTTCGAAGACGCGCGGAAGTTCTTCGGCGTACCTTTCGAGCGGCCGACGGAAAAGTCGGGCTTCTTGAGCGGCGAACTCGTCTGACGCCATCGGCGTAGAGTGCGCGGGCGGCGTCGCCGGCGGGTTTGCCGCCGCTGCCGTCGCCGGCGTCGCCGGATGCTCACCCTCAGCCTGGATGAGAAATCGGGAGACCTCGACACCGACAGCCTCGCCGCGGCCGGAATCGGACCCTTGGTCGGCAGCAACGGCCACAGCTACGCGCCACGTAGGAATCGAGCGACTGGTTCAACCATCGCCGGCTGGCCCACCCCATCGACAACTCCTGCCTGCCCGCGCCGATACCGTGCTGCCAAGGAGAACATCGATCGGGCGACATGACGGACAGGGACGGCCGCCGGCAAACCCGAGGCGGGCCGGATCGAGCCGCCCACGGAGCCTGGCATCGCTGCCTTGCAGTCCTACCCGGAATTCAGCCGTTCCCTTTCCCTGTCGACGCGTCTCGCGCCGGCCGGCGCTTTCTTGCAGCGGACGGGGTGATCCCGTGGCGTGCCTTGAACGAGCGCGAAAAATGTGCCGCACTCCGGAACCCGCAGGCGAGCGCGACAGCAGTTATCGACATGCCGGTCGATCCGATCAGCTGGGCTGCCTGATCCAGACGGATGCGCAAGTAGATGTCGGTCATGCTCAGCCCAACATGAGCGATGAACAGCCTCTCAAGTTGCCGCAGCGAAATGCCGGCGGCGGAGGCGACCATGGTGCGGTCGCGCGGTTCCTCGATCCAGGCCTCCATCTCCGCGAGTGCACGGAGCACACTATCGTTTGTGACGCCGTAGCGATCGCGCAGACTCTGCCGTTGTGGCCGTTCCGAACCGCGCGCATCCGTCCGTATGAACCACTCGCTCACGCGCCGGGACAGGTCGGAGCCATGCTCGCGTTCGATCATCTCGATCGCCAGATCCAGTCCCGCCGTGCCGCCGGCGCACGTCATCCGGCGTCGATCGACGATGAACAGGCTGGTTTCCACAGCCAAATCCGGGAAAGCATCGCGGAACGCCGCTTCGTGCTCCCAGTGGATGGTCGCTCGATGGCCCGACAGCAATCCGGCCCGGGCAAGCAGGAACGGACCGCCTGAGACGCCCGCCATCGCTGCCCCGCCCTGGGCCAGCTTGCGCAGCCAGCCAAATGTCGGTCGATCGTCGAACGCAGCCGGATCCCCTCCCGCGAAGACGAACATCACGTCGCACAAGACTGGATCACCGACACGAGCATCTGCCATCACACTGGCTCCGTTCGACGCCGGCACGGCCTCCCCCGTGCGCGATACGTGAATCCAGCGGTACAGAGCCTTGCCGGCGAGATCGTTGGCTGCACGAAACGGTTCGATCACGGATGCATAGGACATCAGGGCGAACCCATCGACGAGGAGCAAGCCCAGGACCTTGGTGTGTGCAGACACGTCGTGATTTTCCGTCATGAAGATGACGTATACGGACAAGCGGCGCGATCAAGACCGGAGTAGTTCTTCTGGACCACACCGGTTCAGCCAAAGGCCGCCGTCGATGCATTTCTCACTGATGAGCCTTGCTGCCAACGCGCTGTCGGGCCACCGGAAGTGGCAGCCGACCTGGCGGGATGCCGCCCCGCGCGACGGCTATGACATCGTGATCATCGGGGGAGGCGGCCACGGCCTCGCGACCGCTTATTATCTCGCCAAGGTGCATGGCATCACGCGCGTCGCGGTGGTTGAGAAGGGCTGGATCGGCGGCGGCAATGTCGGTCGCAACACCACGATCATCCGCTCCAATTACGGACTGCCCGGCAACGAGCCCTTCTACGAATGGTCGATGAAGTTGTGGGAAGGCCTGGAGCAGGAGCTCAACTACAACGCGATGATAAGCCAGCGCGGCGTGCTCAATCTGTTCCATTCGGACGGGCAGCGCGATACCTTCGCGCGCCGCGGCAACGCGATGCGCCTCCACGGCGTCGATGCCGGACTGCTGGACAAGGATGCCGTCCGCAGGATGGCGCCCTTCCTGAACTACGATCAGGCGCGCTTTCCGGTGATGGGCGGCCTTTACCAGGCGCGCGGGGGCACGGCGCGGCACGATGCGGTGGCCTGGGGCTATGCCCGTGGCGCGTCGGAACTCGGGGTGGACATCATCCAGAACTGCGAGGTCACCGGCTTCGTCCGCGATGCCGCCGGCGCCGTCACCAGCGTCGATACCAGCCGGGGCCGCATCGGCGCCGGCAAGGTCGGCATGGCCGTGGCCGGCAATTCCTCGCGCGTGGCGGCACTGGCCGATCTGCGCCTGCCGATCGAGAGCCATGTGCTGCAGGCCTTCGTCAGCGAGGGGCTGAAGCCGGTGATACCCGGGGTGATCACCTTCGGCGCCGGTCATTTCTACATCAGTCAATCGGACAAGGGCGGGCTGGTCTTCGGCGGCGATATCGATGGCTATAACAGCTATGCTAGCCGGGGGAATCTGCCGGTCGTCGAGGATGTCTGCGAAGGCGGCATGGCGATCATGCCGATGATCGGCCGCGCGCGGCTGCTGCGCGGCTGGGGCGGCATCATGGACATGTCGATGGATGGCTCGCCGATCATCGATCGCTCGCCGGTGGCCGGTCTCTATTTCAACGGCGGCTGGTGCTACGGCGGCTTCAAGGCAACGCCCGCCTCGGGCTGGTGCTTCGCGCATCTGCTGGCGACCGATGGACGGCACGATACCGCCACCGCCTTCCGCTTCGATCGCTTCCGCACCGGCCATCTCATCGACGAGAAGGGCCAGGGTGCCCAGCCCAACCTCCATTGAGGTGCCTCACACCATGCGCATACCCTGCCCCTTCTGCGGCGATCGCGATGCCCAGGAATTCGTCTATCGCGGCGATGCCAGCCTCACCCGCCCCACCGGCGAAGACGGCTTCTACGACTATGTCTATCTGCGCGAGAACCCCGCCGGCCCGATCGACGAGCATTGGTATCACGCGCAGGGCTGCCGCACCTGGATCGTCGTGACGCGGGATACGCGGACCCACGCCATCGCCGGCGCGCGACTGGCGCAGGGGGCGGCGCGATGAGCCGGCTCGCCAGCGGCGGCCTGATCGATCGGTCGCGCCCGCTTTCCTTCCGCTTCGACGGCAAGGCCTATGGTGGATATGAAGGCGACACGCTGGCCTCGGCCCTGGTTGCCAACGATGTCCGGCTGGTCGGCCGCTCGTTCAAATATCATCGCCCGCGCGGCATCCTGACGGCGGGCAGCGAGGAACCCAACGCGCTCGTCACCCTGCGCGCGGGCGCTCACGCCGAACCGAACACGCGCGCCACGACGATCACCCTGTTCGACGGGCTGGAGGCGACGAGCCAGAACCGCTGGCCCAGCCTCGCCTTCGATATGCTGGCGGTGAACCAGGGGTGACTACACGAAAGTG
>NZ_APCQ01000774.1:0-5417 GCF_000410615.1 Novosphingobium sp. B-7
GTTGCGGGCGCAAGGGCACGTCGCGCAGGATGCGCGCGGTCAGCCCAGGGGGCAGCGCCGGCGCTTCGTGCAGGCCGAGAATTTGGTCGAGCGCCGCGTCGGCAGGCGACGCATCGGCATGGCGCAAGGGGGCCGCTGACAAGCCTGCCGCCTGATCCCGGCCCGGATCGGCGATGCGAGGCTGCTGGTCGGTCACGCGCGGGGGCCTGCGCCCGTAGCAAAAGCGTGAGCGGCCGGTGAATTGGCAAAGTCGGCCGCGCCGGCAAAGGCCACATCGCGGCAGGTAATGTCACGCGCTTCAAGCAGTTCACGCATCTGCCGCCTCGCCCTGAACAACAGCGACTCCATCGCCTTGATATTAAGATCAAGCACCTGTGCCGCAAGTGCATTGGAGAAGTTCTCGTAATAGCACAAGACCAAGGCAGCCCGATAGCGTTCAGGCAGATCGGCAAGCGCCGCCGCCACCTGGGCACAGGCCTGGCGCTGTTCGATCAGGCGATCGGCCAGCGGCGCCTGGTCGGCGCAATCGGGCACCTCGTCGGTCACCACCACGCGAAAGCGCCGCTTGCGATCGAAACACAGGTTCATCGCCACGCGATGCAGCCATCCGACCAGGCCAGCGCCGGTCGGCTGCCAGCGCGGCGCGTTCTGCCACATGCGGGCAAAGCAGTCCTGCACCACGTCCTCGGCATCGTGGCCATCGCCCAGCATGCGGGCGGCCACGCGATAGAGCGCAGCGGCATGGCGTTCGACCAACACGGCAAAGGATGCCTGGCAACCCTCGCCCACGCGTCGCATCAGCGCCACGTCGTCGCGCAGGGCCAGGCCCCGCCCATCGCGGGGCGGCTCCGGCTCGGCAACAGGCAGCGCTCGGGGCGAAAGCGCCCCGGCAGTGCCATGTCGATGATCGATGACTGGTCCAGCCGGATGAAGACCGCCAGGATCTTCGACCGGGGAAAGGGGCTCGCCCTGCAAGTCACCGCAAAAGGTCATGCGGTCCACCCGTCGCGCACGATGGTTGCTCCGTCCATTCCCTTGTCCCACAGCCCTGCTGGCGGGTTTTGTCTGAACGGCAAATTTACAGTCACGGAAATTGTCTGAACATTTCTTCATCTTCGCTTGCGACGGATAGTGGTTACGGCGCATTTCAGGCACTGGTAAAGCCGGCCTGCCCCGGATATGAAGCCCGCCATGTTGCCACCGGCCCGCCCCTGCTGGCCCTTTTGCCCAACGAGACGAGAGCCCATGCAGCGCCTCCCCAAGATTCGTTTTCTTTCGACCGTCGCCACCATGGCGATTCCGGCCGCCCTGGTGGCCGTTGCCACCCCGGCGCTTGCCGATACCACGGTGGGCACCAGCACGCTGACTGCCCTCAACACCTCGTCGGCCGGCAATATCACCGTCAACGGCAGCGGCGCGATCAAGCTGCCCAGCGGCGTTCCGATCACGATCGATTCGTCGAACACGGTCAATGTCAATTCCGGTGGCTCGCTGACCGTCGCCGGGGTCAGCAACAGCGCCGGCATCGTCGCCAACGCCGGGGTGACCACCACGATCACCAACGACGGCACGATCACCGTCAGCGAAGATTATACGCCGCCGGTCCTGGGCAACAGCTCGGTCGTCAATGGCTCGGTCTCGCAGCTGACCAACCGCTATGGCATCCACATCCTGTCGGGCAACGCCACCACGGCGACGATCTCGAACACCGGCACGATCGGCGTGGAAGGCAACAATTCGGGCGGCATCGTCGTCAGTTCACCGCTCACCGGTTCGATCACCAACACCGGCACGATCTCGGTCAAGGGTGACAACTCGGTTGGCGTGAGCACCGGCAATGTCACCGGCAACCTCGCCATCGGCGGCACCGTGGCGGTGATCGGCACCGGCGCACAGGCGGTTGTCGTCAACGGCGACATCAACGGCGCGTTCAAGATCGACGGCGCAATGACCCAGGCGGTCAGCTACACCGCCGACGATGGCACCACGCAGACGCTGTCGCCCACCGCGCTGAGCAGCGGCAAGGCCGCCGTGCAGGTTTCGGGCAACGTCACCGGCGGCGTGATCGTGACCGTGGCGTCGAGCACCAACAACGTCACCGAAACCACCGGTTCGATCCAGTCCTACGGCACCAGCCCCGCGCTGCTGATCGGTGGCGCCGGCAACACCACGATCGGCTCGGTCGTGGCGACTTCGGGCACCTATTCGGTTGCGGTTGACGGCAGCGTCAGCGCCACCGCCTATTACAGCGGCCTCAACGCCTATGGCGTCGTCGTTGGCGGCCAAGGCGGCACCGTCAGCCTGCCCAACGGCATCGGCGTGCACGGCACCGTCACGGCCACCACGGTCAACGGTGATGCCACCGCGATCCTGCTCAACCAGGGTGTTACGGCCACGTCGCTGTACAACGAAGGCACGATCAAGGCGACGGCGAGCGGGGTTGCCTCGGGCAATCTCTATGGCATCCGCGATCTGTCGGGCACGCTCAACACCGTCAACAACACCGGCTTCATCACCATCAGCGGTGCATCGACCGGCAAGACCGCGGCGATCGATCTCTCGGCCAACACCAGCGGCGTGACGATCAAGCAGTACCTCAATGCCACCGGCGTCACCAGCCAGGCATCGGACAAGGCCGCGTCGGGCTACAACGTGGCGACCGCGCCGGTCTACACCGCGATCACCGGTGACATCTACACCGGCAGCGGCAACGATACGGTGGACATCGAATCCGGCAAGGTGACCGGCAACGCCTATCTCGGCACCGGCAACAACACCGTGATCATGGCTGACGATTCCAAGTGGATCGGCAACATCGATTTCGGTACCTCGGGCACCGCCTCGATGACGATGAGCGCCAATGCGCGCTTCACCGGGCAGATGGCGCTCAACGACCAGGTCGGCACGCTGACCATCGGCGGTTCGGCCATCTGGGCCGGCACCATCACCGGCGGTTCGCAGCTCAACGTGACGGTCAATGGCGGCTCGTTCGGCGCCAACGCCGTCGGCACCACCACGATCAACAACCTGACGGTCAATTCCGGCGGTGCGCTCGGCGTCTATGTGGACTCCACCGGCACGGCTTCCAAGCTGGTGGCCAACACCGCGACCTTCGCCTCGGGTGCCAAGATCAACGTCTCGGTGTCCTCGTTCCTGAGCGCGACCACGCCGCAGACCATCGTCTCGGCCGGCACGCTGACCGGCGGCAGCAATGTCACCACCAGCTCGCTGTCGCTGCCCGTGCTCTATACCGGTTCGATCTCGCAGAGCGGCAACGACCTCGTCCTGTCGCTGTCGCGCAAGACGGCCGCGCAGCTTGGCCTGACCACGCCCCAGGCAGCCGCCTATGACGCGATCATCGGCAATGCGGCCAACTACACCAACCTGCAGTCCAGCCTGCTCCAGGTCACCGATACGCCGACGCTGCAGAGCCAGTTCAACCAGCTGCTGCCCGATTATGCCGGCGGGGCGTTCGATTTCGTCACGCGTGGCTCGCGCCAGGCGGCGCTGCACGTGGCCGACGATTCGTCGCTGTTCACGATCAGCAACACCGGCATGTGGCTCGAACCACTCTATTTCCGCGCCAGCAAGCATGACGATGATTCGGTCGGCTACAGCCTGAGCGGCGGCGGCGTGTCCTTCGGGCTCGAACGCGCCACCGCGCTGGGCAACATCGGTGCCTACTTCGACTGGACCAGCGGCACGGTGAACAACCACAACCAGCAGTCGCTGGGCGTGAACAACATCGAAATCAACGCGTTCTGGCGCAAGGCGTTCGGCAAGCTCTACACCTTTGCCCGCGTCGGCTACGGCCGCTCGTCGTTCAAGCTTGACCGCACCTTCACCGGCGCGGTCGACTCTGCGACGATCACCTATGCGGCGCACGGCGGCTGGAAGGGCCACTCGCTGTCGGCCACGGGCGGGTTCAGCTATGACATCGATCTGAGCGACACGTTCAAGATCAAGCCCAAGGCGAACATCGAATACTTCCGCCTCAAGGAAAACGGCTACCAGGAAACTGGCACCGACGCGATGATCCTGCTGGTGCGTGACCGCAGCAGCACGGCCGTCAACGCCACCACCACGCTGGGCTTTGCGTGGAGCAGCGGCCCGAGCAGCTACGAAGGCCGCCCGTTCACCGTGGAAGCCGACGTGGGCCGCCGCAGCCACCTGTCGGGCGACCTTGGCGCCACCACCGCGATCTTCGGTTCGGGCCAGCAGTTCACGCTCACCCCGGAAAACGTGCAGTCGGCCTGGATCGGCTCGATCGGCATTCTCCAGGGCGGTCTCGACTACACCTGGAAGATTTCGGCCGGCGCGGAAAAGCCGCAGAACGGTGGCATCGCCGCCAACGTGCGCGCTTCGCTCAGCATCGCGCTCTGATCACGGCGCCTTGGGCGCCACATCCATGGAGCCACATCCATGGAACGGGGGCGGCAACCACGCGGTTGCCGCCCCTTTCTTGTTTGCACAGGTTGGCCCCGCCATCGCGCGCGCGCCGCAGCGCGTTGGCCAGGGTCACCTGCCCGCAAAAGGAAACATCATGGAAGATCCCCGCAACCTGCCGCCTGAGCAGCGCGCACGCCGCTTTGGCCGCGCCGGCCTGACCGTTGCGATCATCATCGCGGCCATCATTCTGGTGATCTTCGTGGGCCGCAACCTGTGGCACGCCCGCGTGCTGCACCAGGAACAGCGCACCGGCGTCGCCAACGACGCCTGATGGTGCGCTGGCTCAGTCTGGCGTTGAAGGTGTCGCCACGGCGCCGTGATCGCGGCCGAAATCGGGGCGGGCATCGTCCTGGCCCATCGCGATGATCGAGCGGCGGATCGCCCGGGTGCGGGTGAAATGGTCGAACAGCGCAGCGCCATCGCCCTTGCGGATTGCCTTCTGCAGCTCGGTCAGGTCTTCGGTAAAGACCTGCAGCATGGTCAGCACGGCATCGCGGTTGTGCAGGAACACGTCGCGCCACATCGTCGGGTCAGATGCGGCGATGCGGGTAAAATCGCGAAAGCCGCCGGCCGAATACTTGATCACCTCGCTCTGCGTCACCTCTTCCAGGTCAGACGCGGTGCCAACGATCGTGTAGGCAATGAGGTGGGGCAGGTGGCTGGTCACCGCCAGCACCAGATCGTGGTGGGCCGCGTCCATCATTTCGACGCGCGCGCCCAGGCCTTCCCAGAACGCGGCGACGCGCGCCACGGCCGTGGCATCGGCGCCATCGGGCGGGGTGAGGATGCACCAGCGCCCGGCGAACAGCGTGGCAAAGCCGGCGTCGGGCCCGCTCTGCTCGGTTCCGGCAACGGGGTGGGCGGGCACGATCGTGGCATGGGGCAGCGCATCGCCCAAGGCCTTGAGCACGCTGGCCTTGCTGGACCCCACATCGCTGACCACGCAGCCGGCGGGCAGATACGGCGCC
>NZ_APCQ01000793.1:0-17546 GCF_000410615.1 Novosphingobium sp. B-7
TGGCCCCGATGGCGATCGCGCTCGTCGCCGCCGCTCTGCTCGGCGCCCCACGGCTTGCCGCAAAGCCCGCGACGCAAGGCGAAGGCCTGCCCGGCACGCAGCCGTTCAGCCAAGCCGCGCTCGATCGCGCACGCGCCAGCGGCAAGCCGGTGTTTCTCTATTTCACCGCAGACTGGTGCCTGTCGTGCAAGGTCAACGAAAGCGTCGCGATCGATCGCGACACCACCGCCAAGGCCTTTGCCAAGGCCGGGGTGCAGGTGATCGTGGGCGATTGGACGCGGGCCGACCCGGCGATCACCACCTTCCTGACAGCCCAGGGCGCGGCGGGCGTGCCGCTCTACCTGTGGTACGCGCCGGGCGCCGCAACCCCCACCAAGCTGCCCCAGGTGCTGACCCCGCAGACCCTGCCAGACCTTGCCGCAGGCGCCAAACAAGACGGTTGACCGCCCCGCCCCCCTGTGGCAATCGCGCCGCACCCGAGCGGGTGTAGCTCAATGGTAGAGCAGCAGCTTCCCAAGCTGAATACGAGGGTTCGATTCCCTTCACCCGCTCCAGAGCCTCCTCTCAGGGGGTACCAAAGCGCCTCATAAGTGGCTGTTTTCTGCGGTTTTTCGGTGGTATAATTTCCGGGCAGTTCCGGACATGTTCCACTCAATCTCAGACGAATGATGGATCACTTGATGGACCTGCGGCCAATTTGCGCTGTCGGAGGTCCATCAACATGGCCGAAAAAGCAGGAAAATCAGGGCTTACGGCGGCATCTGTCGCGCGCGCCAAGCCCAAGGACAAGCCGTACAAGCTGTCTGACCGGGACGGACTGTACCTCCTCGTGAAACCGAGTGGAACCCGCTATTGGCGGATGAACTACCGCTTCCACGACTTCCAGCGCACGATCACGTTCGGTCGCTATCCTGAGGTGCTGCTGGCCGATGCGCGGGAGCGTCTGCTGCAAGCTCGCCGCCTGCTGGCCGATGGGATCGATCCGGTCGACCAAGCGAAGCTCAACAAGATTGCAGATTCGGTAGCGGCGTCAAACACCTTCAAGGCCGTTGCCGACGAATGGCTGGAGAAGGTGCGGCTCGAGGAGCGCGCTGCCGCTTCGATCAAGAAATACGAATGGCAGTTGGGGTTGGTCATGCCGGCCATCGGCAGGCGCCCGATTTCCAAGATCTCTGCGCACGAGGTGCTGCTGGCCCTCAAGAAGATCGAACGCACCAAAAAGTTCTACACCGCCACCAGCGTGCGCACGACCTGCAGCCAGGTGTTCCGCTTTGCCATTGCGACCGCGCGCGCCGAGCGCGACGTCTGCGCCGACCTGCGCGGCGCGCTGGTCACGCTCAAGGTCGTGCATCGTGCTGCCATTACGACGCCCAAGGAAGCCGGCGCCCTGTTGCGGTCGATCGAGGACTACGAAGGCGACCTGCAGACGCGCATCGCCATGCGCCTATTGCCGCATGTCTTTGTTCGCCCCGGCGAGCTTCGCCATGCCGAATGGAAGGAGTTCGATTTCGACCGCAAAGTCTGGACGATCCCCGAACACAAGATGAAAATGCGCCGGCCGCATGCCGTGCCGCTTTCCAGGCAGGCCATCGCGATCATTCGCGAAATCGAGCACGACGCCGCCTATAGCCCTTACCTCTTCCCTTCATTGCGCTCAGCCAATCGTCCGATGTCGGACAACACCATCAATGCAGCGTTACGCCGCATGGGATACGGCAAGGACGAGATGACCGCCCACGGCTTTCGCGCCATGGCGGCAACACTGCTCAACGAGATGGGGCTTTGGAACGCCGATGCTATCGAGCGCCAGCTTGCCCACGTCGAAGCCAATGCCGTGCGCCGCGCCTACACGCGCGGGCAATATTGGGATGAACGCGTGCGCATGATGCAGCACTGGTCGAATTATCTCGATGGCTTGCGCGACGGCGCCAAGGTGCTGCGACCGAACTTCGGGCAAACAGCGCTCGGCTGATGGCATACAGTTGAGCCACGGTTGACGTAAACTAGCGTCGGTCGCTCACAGCAGCCACCGTGGTCCTCTTCTGCGGACAAAAGCAACGATAAGACGGTGGGCAGTGAAAGATCGCCAACGCGATCTATTGTTGGACGTGCTGGGCAGCTCCTCAACAACGTTGCAGCCATTGAATTTCGGATTTGTCAGGGGTGGTATCAGCGGACGTGGATCGCTCCTCCTTCGTTCGGCGACCTAGGGGGATTTCGGGGCCGCCCGCGCATCCCGGGAGAAGCAAAATCAGACTCGACAACATTTCAACACAATTATATTGTTGTGTGTATGATACCGGACTTGATCGAGTTGGGCTCCCCCTGCCCTTGGGCTGTGCTGCCACCCGGCATCCACGATACGACCCTTGATGAGGTTGAGGCACGCTTCGCGACCACACCGCATCGCAAGTGGCTATTCGATGGCTTTGTCCGTATGGCCCAAGCCCTGGCTATTGCCGGATGCAGCTACGTCTACCTTGATGGGAGCTTCGTGACCGCAAAGCCGCACCCCGGCGACTACGATGGCTGCTGGGAGCATCACGGGGTCGACCCGGCCAAGCTTGATCCAGTCCTTCTCGATTTCGACAACAAGCGAGCAGCGCAAAAAGCAAAATACCTCGGTGAGATGTTCATTGCCGGAATGCCCAACGGGCCGGGCGCCCCCTTCCTCGACTTTTTTCAGGTCGAGAAGTCGTCGGGCCTGGCCAAGGGCATTCTCCGCATCCCGCTCGCGCCGCTGAAAGGAGCGACGCCATGATCACCAACGAAAAGCAGTACAGGTCGACCAAGGCATCGGTCGAGAAGCTGGCGGCAGCCGCTGCCGCGCTTGAGGCGCCGAGCAGCGACTTCCCTGAAGCGTTTGCGGCTGCGCAGCGCTCTGCGCTGCGCAGCCAGATCGACGAACTCGAGGAGGAAGTGCGCTTCTACGAGGACCTCCGCGCGGGGAAAATCTCTGAATTCTCGGCGGACAGCTTGCACGATCTGCCCGATATCCTCATTCAGGCCCGCATCGCGCGCGGCATGAGCCAGAAGGATCTTGGTGATTTTCTCGGCGTCGCTGAACAGCAGATCCAGCGCTACGAATCCGACCGCTACCGGATGGCAAGTCTCGACCGCCTCACCGAGGTGGCCGACGCGCTGAACGTGCGCATCGTCGAGCGCGCCCAACTGCTCGGCAGCCCAAAGCTCGATAGCGTCGATCCGTCAGTCTGGCAGGCATTCCCGTTCGCCGAAATGTTCAAGCGTGGCTGGTTCGAGGACTTCTCGGGCACGCTGCCGCAGGCCAAGAAAGCTGCTGGCGAGTTGATCCCGGCATTCCTGCAGGGTGCTCACTCGCAGTTTTTGCCGATGGCCCTGCACCGCAAGTCGGTGCGGTCGAGCGGACAAGTCCATGAGGCTGCTATTGCCGCTTGGGAAGCGCGGGTTCGGACACTCGCCGATCGCAATCCCCCGGACCGGGCGTTTGATCGGGACCGTCTCACCGCGGACTGGGTGCGCGGCCTCGTCGGGCTCAGTCTGGAAGACAATGGTCCGCGCCTCGCAGCAGACTACTTGCGCGATGCAGGCATATCGCTGGTGATCGAACGCCACTTGCCAGGCACATTGCTTGACGGCGCTGCGCTGGCGTCAGCCGATCATCATGCCATCGTCGCGATGACCCTGCGTCACGACCGGCTCGACAACTTCTGGTTCACGCTGCTCCATGAGATCGGCCATCTGAAGCTGCACATCCGGTTGGGTGAATTTTCGGCGATCTTTGACGACAACGATTCGCCGGCATCTGACAAGGTTGAGCACGATGCCGACTATTTTGCGCAAGAGGCCTTGATCCCGGAGGCTAACTGGAACCTTGCGGTGTCGCGCTTCACCCGCAACGACAAGGCGGTCGTGGCCGACGCCAAGCGCTTCGGTGTGGCACCTGCAGTGATCGCCGGCCGAATCCGGCGAGATGCGAATGACTACACCCTGTTTCGCACGCTCGTTGGCAATGGCGAAGTTCGCCGCCAGTTCGGACTTTGAGGGGCGACGAAATGCCGATCACGCACACTGACTACGTTCCGATCCTCAAATGGCGGCAGGGTGAATACCAGGCGCTCTTGCGCTTGCCGGACGCCGTGAAGGACAGGACCATTCCTCTTATCGAGGTTACACCCCCCGATTTCGATTTCGAGACTTGGACTCCTTCGAAGTCGATCGACGACCACCTCGCAAAGTTTGCCGCTCGTTTTCGTGCGAAATGGGGAACACGCCTTGCGCTGCTCGACTGCGGCCTGCTGGATCCGGCTGAGGTAATGCAGGACGGTAAGCATCCAATGCAATTCCTGTGCGAGGAGGCGTCCGCACGGGGGGCGACGCTTATCCCCGTCATCAGGCTCGACAACAACACAGCCTATCGCTCGGCCGTGAGGACCGCGAACGCGATGATGCAGACCGGAGTTGCACTACGTTGTTCTCTGGATGAAGCCCTGGATCCCGCCTTTGACGCCAATGTCGTTACAATGCTGCAGCAACTCGGTGTGACCATTGCCGACTGCGATGCCGTCCTCGATCTCGAAGCACCAGCATGGGATCCACAGGACGTGCTAATCAACATCGTCACTGCCGCGATCCAGGCATCGAATGTGATGGCGGCTGCACGCAGTCTCATTCTCGCGGGTACATCTTTTCCCGCATCCATGGCCGAGGTCACTGGTCCGATCCAATTCTGGCCCCGGCGGGAATGGACGTTTTTCCGGGCGCTCCTGGCTGCTCTGGGCGAGACCGTCCGCAAACCGACATTTGCTGACTATGCCATTGCCGCCAATGGGTACTCACAAATGGACATGAGGAAAGTGAAGCCTTCGGCGACGATCCGTTATGCCTGCGACGATGGCTGGATTATTGCCAAGGGTGTCAATGTGCGTGACAACGGCTTCGGGCAGTATCGGGGATGCAGCGGCACCATCACAGGCTCGGCCCATTTTCTGGGCTCGGGCTTCTCGCCCGGCAGCGACTACATCGAGCAATGTCGAGACGGGATTGCCGGCACCGGGAGCCTTTCCACATGGCGGTGGGTCGGCTCGAACCATCACATCACAAAAGTGGTGGCCGATCTCGCCACGATGTTCGGGCCTTGAGAGTTTCGCGGACAGTCTGCGAGAGACGACGCAGCGACAGCCTATCCACCAACATCTTGTAGAGCGTCGCGCGTGGAGCGCGGAGTTCTCGCTCCGAAACGCCAAGGCTTCGGAGGATCGCCTGCGCTTCAGGCCGCCAGAGCAGACGAGCCAGAACGAGCGGATCGATGCCCTTGTTTACTCGTTCCGGTCGAACGCGACGGAACCGCACCCCTTGAGTCGTGCCGCGCTCTGCGACCATGATGCCCCACCAATCGGGCACCATCGTCAAGGCCGACGCAAGATGTTTGGGATCGACGATCAACAGGGCCTTGTCGACTACCTCTCCGTAGGCGGCCACTTGCCTCGGCAGGCGCTCCAAGGTGTCGGCTTCCGCCTTGATTTCAACGCCACGAATGTGGCCGTTGATCACCGCAATATCGATTCGACAACTGCCATGATCGAGGCCGAGTTCGTCAATGACCAGGGTGTCAGGACAAGCTTGGGCGTGCGTGAGCAACCGCCGATAGGCGGCTTGCCGCACATCACTGTCCCGAAGCGGTCTCGAAGCCATACCGAATCGATAGCCGTGGTTATGGCAGAGTGGCAACGGCCAATGTTACGCTGGCCCTGCCTGGACCACTATCCGCGGGCCTGTCAACCGGCGCGCAAAACTGACCCCCTATCGGCGCCCAATATTGGGTCTGACTCAAATTCCGTGCAATCCAGGTCACGCTGGCGCCATAACTCTGGCTTTGAGAAGGTCGATTTTGGCGCGCCCGTACATCTGGCGCTTGATGGCCTTGAGGCGGTTGACCTTGCCCTCGACTTGACCGCTTGACCACGGCGTCGAGATCGCGGCGGCAACGGCGTCCTTGTCGGCTTCGACGCCGGCAGCGAACCCAGCAAGCTTGGTCTCGGCCGCCATGGCGATCCAAGGATCGAGCCGGGCCTTGTCCTTTGAGCGCATCATGGCGTGGAAGCGATCGAGAGCCTCGCGTGCGCTGACCAGCGCTGGCACGGCCTTTTCGATCACCGCGTTTATCAGGGCGGTCTGTGCTGATCCGGTGTCGCGCTCGGTGGTCATGCTGCGCGCGATGGTCCGTGCACTCAGCCCCGCACCGCCGGTGTGGCCAAGTTTTTCGTCGCGACGACGACGGGTCGCCCATTCGCTGACTACGCGCAGCGAACCGCCAAAACCGGAAGCCTTCAGCCGCCGCCACAGTTCAGCCCCAATCCGGCAGCCTGCATTCCACTCCGCCTCGAGGGTCAGCGACCAGGCATCGAGCGAACTCTGGCGCGTGCGGAAGGTGTCGTGACGCTGGCCGCGCAGAACCTTGCGGATGGTCTTGCGCGACACGCCGGTCGTGCGTGCCATGACCCTGATCGGCACGCCTTGCCCGGCCAGATCGATAATCTGGCGGTTGAGGGCCTCGCGCAATTGGTAGCCATCCCACTGGATACGCTCGGCACGGGTCAGGGTCGCCGGATCGACCGGCCCCGTCGGCGCCAGCGCGCGCCGCAAACATGGCATTTCCGAACGCACAGCCGCCAGAAATGCTGCCGAGGCGTTCTCGAACAGGTGCCAGCGGTCGGCCACCTGCTGTGCCTGCGGCGCCGCCTCGCTTGCGGCCGCACCATAACCCGGACCACGGTCGCGACAGATGATTTCGACTTGCGGGTTCTGGCGCAGCCAGGCGATGACCGTGTCGCGCTGACGATCGGGAAGCAGGTCGATCACCTCGCGTCGTTCGAGATCGACCACGATGCTCCCGTAGCTGTGGCCGCGGCGCCAAGCGAAGTCGTCGATGCCAACCACCCGCGCAGGTGGCGGCGGCACGGAGGCAGGATCGCTGCGTCTCAGAACCCGAAGCATCGTGTCGCGCGACCAAGGCGCCGACAGACGCGCCATCATGCGCGAGCCCGGCCTACCACCCAGCGCGACCGCCACCGCGCGCACTAGCGCGTCGCAACGACCCACCCTGCGGCCATATCGCCGGCCAACCGGCGGCGCCAGCGGCTCGCTGAACGTGCGCCTTGGACAAAGCGTATGCTTGCACCGAAACCGTCGAATCGACAGTCGCAGCCTGACGATGCTGCCGCTGACCGGCAAATCCGAAAGCATGCGGTCATATCGACTGTGGAGAGACGTCGATGGCATCGCGCAATCCGGGCAATTCGCTCCCACGGCCGCCAATCGGCCCGACATCTCGACGATTCCGTCGATCACAGTCCGGCTTTCCACGATCAATCCCGGTAACTGCAGGCTACTGTCCCATGCTTTCGAGGCCATTGACGTGTGCTCCTTGCTGACCCCCAATCCAGTTGGCCGCACACAGCGCGGAAATGTCAAATCTGCACGGAATTTGAGTCAGACCCAATTTTAGACGCCGATCACCCCGCTAAGGGGGTCAATTTTGCACGCCGCTCCACACTATTGATGAGAAGGTCAGCGCAGATTCGCTTGGTACCTGGCTGAGGCGTATCGCTAGTTCAGCGGATGCAGTGATCCTATTGATCGACAAAGATTCGCGCCATCTAGTTAGATTCTATGAAGATGCATACTTTATCGCTGAGATTCCTGAATATCCCGGCTCTGTCATGCAGAACCAGGTCAACTCTACACTTGCACCTATAATCCGCCACTTTGGAAACTTCTGCCGTCTGTTTGATTCTCAGAAGAACCAAAAAGTCTTTCTTTTGCCGCTAGATATATTCGAGGCGGATGAATTGAAAAGGCTGAGGAAGCGTCTGACGACACTGAAGATGGAAGTCGGCTTTGCAGAGGATATCGAGGCAATAATTTCTCAAATTAACGATCGAGCTAGGCCGAAACGTCAAAAACGATTCAAGCGAGTTTATTTTGTTGATGACAGACCATTGTGGTATCATTTCGGGCTCGAACAACATGCCAGAGCGGAAAATGGTATACCTCCTCACGCGGAACACTGCTGGCATACAAGTTGTTTCCGGTTTGGCCGACGGTTTGATTGCCAACGCCATTTCAATGTGGATGACGATTCTAACCCTACCAAGGTGTATGGAAGCTTTGTAACTTGTCACGGGGATACGTTTGAAGCCTCGGGCCAAAGTCATCTCAACGTGTTTCCGAATGGGTTCATCTGAAATGAAAAAGGGCAGCCCGAAGGCTGCCCTTTTTGCGAAACCGGTGCCTAGTCCTCGCATTTCCTTCACTGCTGCGGCGGATCAGATCACGACCCAAATGTCGATCTTTCCGATCTTTCGTCTAGTCACTCGGGCGAACTGATGCCTATCAGGTAGGTGTCATCAACCCGCATGAAGAGAACAGGTAGGCTCAGGCTTTATGGGGGCTGCGGGGTTAAGAGTCAATGAATTTGCCGAGGGCCGGTTGAATTATGCTCAGGCCTATGCCCCGGGAACGTGGTGCAGGATTCGAGGGTAGCGCGCTGGCCGGAGGCGCAATTCAATATGATGGCCAGACAGCCACTGAACGCCAACGTAGCTCAAAACCCAAATCCGGCTGCTGAAAATTCATACCGCTCAGCCGACGGAAATGCCCCCAGCACCGATAGCCGACCACCCTGATGCCGGAAATGCCAAGTCCGGTGGATCACTGGCGTAGCATCGGCGAAAGCCGCGGGATCAAACACCACCACATTGCACCTCCCACCCTCAGCACGCACTGATAGCGTTCGGATCAACGCCGTATCCACCTTCCGCGCCTCGCTCGCCAAGGCTTGGCAGGCCGCATAATCATCCGGCGCCGTCCAATCCGCCTCCCTCTCTGCGAAAGGCGGTTGCGTGAGGTCCAGAGCCCGATCCGTTGCAACGCTCACATGGAAGCTGGTGTATTCCACCGTCGTGGTCGGCGGCATAAAACCCGGTGAGCGGCTGAAGAAGCGCAGCGACCAATAGGCCGTCTCGGCGATGGCGGTGACCTCAGCCTCAGCGGCGTAGAAAATGCCTGGCCGTTCATCGGCACGGCGAAAGCGACTGGCGCTGCGGTGGCCATAGCGGAACGGCGTAGCGAGCAGGAAATGGAGCTGCCGCGCGGCTTCCGGCACCTGCGGCTTCACGTCCTCGGCCAGTTCCTCCAGCAAGGCTTGGGTAGCGCTGTCGCTGGC
This sequence comes from Novosphingobium sp. B-7, assembly GCF_000410615.1. NCBI lineage: Bacteria > Pseudomonadati > Pseudomonadota > Alphaproteobacteria > Sphingomonadales > Sphingomonadaceae > Novosphingobium > Novosphingobium sp. B-7. The sequence continues at coordinate 9,206 of NZ_APCQ01000793.1, forward strand.
AAGGCGGTTGGTGGATATGCGATGCTGCCCCTCCACCAGACGCCAGACCTTGCCGCGATAGGGCCGGTGCTCAGACGCGAGCGCGGTAGAAGTCCACATAATCACACAGTTCGATCAGTCCGCGCATGGTGTCGAGTTTCTCGATCGGCTTCCCGCCAAGGTCGAGATTGGGCGTTTCAAGCCATCGCTTGGCCGCCGCATCGTCGCTGCCCAGCAAAGCATCCAGGCTACGGAACAGGCGCAGAAGGAATTGGCCGGCTTCGAATGATTTGGAGGCGGGATCGAGCTCGGTGGTGCCGCGTTTCAGGCGCGAAACCGTGGGGGCCGAGAGGCCGAGGATGGTGCCCAGCTTGGCGTTGCTCAACGACCAGAACTCGGCAATCCGCACGATGGCGGCGCTCAGCGCGGTAGCGCGATCAGGCTGCGGGTTGACGAGTGCAGGCATGGCAGCATCCTTTCAAATGAAAGATATATACCGCAGTCAATCAAATGACCAGACCGTTATGGTTCTACATTCCAAAATCCCAATCCCGTTCCCGCGCCCCGATCTCCTTGTCGATGCTGAGTTCCCTTCTCCGTTCCTTCTGCAACTCCTTCCGCTCGATTTTCGGTTCTTCCTTGGCAGCAGTCATCGCGCGATAGATGTCCAGCGCCGAGGTTTTCCCCGCATCATGCCGCCCCACCGTGCGCTCCAACCGCTCGGCGCTATCAAGGACCAGCGTCGGTTGATCGGCAATGCGGGTCAATGCCACGCTGAGGGTCCGCGAGGAGGAGAGCATCTTCTCGCGGCTATCCATCACGACAATGCCGTGGGTCGTGGTCACGCCCTGCGCGGCATAGGTGTTGATGGCATAGCCAAGGTCGATCCGCTTCAGGGCGGGATCATTGAGAGGAAGCACAAGCCGCTGATCTTCGGCCAGTTTCAGCACGATCCTATCGGCAGAGATGGCCTCGACCGTCGCCGTCTGGGCATTGAGCACGCCATGTTTAGGATTGTTCGCTGTGAAGCGGATGCGATCGCGCTCGTGCAGTTCGATGTCCCGCCGCTCAAACAGGCCGATCGCATCGTCCTTAAGGTTTCGCGCCAGACGATCAGGGCGAAGCGTCCATGTGCTGTTGCCCCGGCGCAGTTCGACATGCGTCGGCGTCACGCTGGTGATCGTGCCGATCATACCACGGGTCAGACCCTGACGCGGCATGTCGGTGCGGATCTGGACGACAAGGCCCTCTCGATAGGACGCCATGGTGCGCGCTTCCTCGCGGCTGAGGTTCACCCGGTCGAGTACAGTGAGGCGCTGGCCATGCTGCCCGATTTCGCCGAGGGATTTTAGCAAGGCTTGCGCTTCGCGATTGGCTTCGGCGCGCAAGGCACGGCCGGATGTCAGGATCAGCGTGGCCTCGCGCTCCTCGCGCGGTCGCTGCGCCCAGAGCGCCACGGCATGCGCCGCCGCATCGCCGCGCGGAACTTCGTGGGTGACAGGCTCCAGAAGCCGGAAAGCTCCAGCCATGTCGCCAGCATCGAGGACCGGCGCGAGGCTTCGCATGATGTCGGAACGCGCACGCACATTGTCGGTCAGTTCGGCGGTCGCAAGTCCCGCCTCCTGCAAATCGGAAAACGGCTTACCCGCTTCAACCGCGCCATATTGGCGGGTGTCGCCCACCATCGCGAGCCGCGCGGCGCCCGCGGTATGGGCAATCCGTATCAGATCCGCCGCCTGCCGCGAACTCAAGGTCGAGGCTTCATCGACAATGATCAGCGAGCCGGACAGCTCATGGAGCGACCGTTCCTTGAGGTCTGGCAATCCATCATCAATCAGCAGCGCCTGATGGCGATAAAGGAAGCCGGATACCGAGTTTGACGGTACGCCCAGATCCTTCCCCAGCTGATGGGCGATCTGCGCACCGACCGCCAGCGCCACGACATTGCGCCCTTGTGCCTCGGCAATGCGCGTCACCGGCTGCAACATCGTCGATTTACCGGCGCCCGCCACGCCCTGCACGCCGACAATGCGATCTTTCGACGACAGGATCAGTGCAGCGGCTGCCTCCTGCTTTGGCGACAAGCGGCGCAAGCCCAGCTCGCGCGCCTCTTGCTGCACCGCCGCCGTGGCATGTCGGGCGACCAGAACCGTACCCTGGCCTTGGCCAGCTCGCGCCAGATCAAGCACCCGTTGTTCAAGAGCAACGGCGCCCCGCGTAGTCATCATCACACCATCGGCATCCGCCAGCAGCAGGCCCTTGTTGTGAAGCAGGTCCACCCGTGCCTCGATATCGGCAACCTTGATCGGCCCGCCCAGATTGAGACTGGCGCGGATGAGTTCGAACCGGCTGAATCCGGCTTCGGTCTGGCTGATATGCCGCACGCCTGCGGCAACGGCCTGCGCGGCGGCGAACTGTTCCGGCGTCAAAGACCCGGCCCGTTCCGGCACTAAGGGATCGCGTTCTTGCGGGGACAAGCCCATGGCTTCAACAATCGCCACCCCCTTGGCCGCCACGCCTCGCACCTGCTGCACGACCCGTGTCCATAGCGTCTGACCCCGCTCGGCCTGCGCCATGGCGGCTTCCACCAGCACCTTTGGTTCAAAGCCGATCGCATTTGCCCGCTCGGCCCACTCAGCTCGATCACTCTCGCGCGTTGCCCCGGCATCCTTGGTGTTGCGCGTAGCCAAGGCTGCGAGTTCGCGCTCGGCGCTGCTGCCGGACCTCCCGGCGGCTTCCAGCGCGGCATCGATCTCGGCGCTGCGTGTTGAAAACGCCCGGATTGCCTCGCGACTCACACCCTCGATCTCGAACTGGCCATGGCGGCCGATTTCGGCAGGCCGCGTGTGGTAGCCCAAGGCCTCAACCCGCGCGCGCAGGTCAGCATTGTGAACGGCCGCAATGGTCGCTTGCTGATCGTAGAGCGGGTCATTCCTCAGTGCCCGCCATGCACCGTCAGGACGCAAGGTAGCGTTGGCCACAACACTGTGGACATGCAGTTGCGGATCGCGGTTGCGCGAAAGGTCATGGGTGAATGTAGCCGCGACCATATGGCCGGTCCGCACCGGCATTTGCGACCCGGAGGTCGGATCGAACTTGCGCGCCTCGATCAGATTGGCTTCGATCCAGCCCAGCGTCGCCCTGACGCTATCCTCCAGCGCGGTGATCAACCGGCGATCATCGCCAACCAGAGCCAGCAACGACAGTGACTTCGGCGCCGAAAACACCAGATCGAGCCCCGCTCTATGCTCGGCGCCCGATGGTGCCTTGATCTCCTTGCCGTTGGGCAAGTCTCCGGCCAGCACAGCTTCGAAGGTCGTGGCCGCGACCGGCCCCGAAAGTCCCAAGGCGTCAGCCCCTTTGCCGAACCATTCGCCGATGCTTTCGGCTTCTGGTCCGGCATAGTAATTGTCCTTGGCATAGTAGGCTGCCGCTCCTGCGGCATTGCCAATCACCCCAATCGAGATCATGGCCATGGCCTCCCACTGCCGCTGCGGCACGAGCCATCGCCGGAGTAACTCCCGCCAGCAAAGGCGCAGGCGGCATGCTGGTTGTTGCCGAACATGGCCCGGCCAACAGGCACGGCAAACCAATCGTCGGGCAAGATCCGCGCGATCATGACCAACACGAAGAATGCCAAAAACAAGGCCATCACTGCCCCAGCGGCCAGTTCCCAGCGCTCGAAATCACGGCTGTAGTCGAACAGCTTGATCGTCACATTGGGACGCGCCTGGCGCACCGATTGATCCAGTCGCGTCAGCTCCCGGCTGATCGCCGCAAGTGCCGCATTTTCGGCTTGAGACCGGACGAGCTCGTCGCGGTGCTGCACCAGCAGTTTAGCAAGCGCCCCCTGCTGTCCGGCGATCACCTCGCCAAGGGCTGTCATCTCCTTGCGGAAAGGGCCAACGCCATCCCGCATGCGGAGGTTGATCTGTTCGACAAGATTCCGCTGTGCCGCATTGATCGCTTCGGTGCTCAGCGCATGCTGGCCCATCAATGCTTCGTCGCGCTGGTCATGTGCCCGCAGCGTGGCGTTCAAGCGCCGCGTCAACTTGTCGAGTTGTCCGGTTAGGGCGATCAGCGTGGCCGGATCAATCGCTGGGGCTGGTGGCGTTTCAGGTGGCGCGAAAAGCGGTCGCCCCACGGCATCGGCCGCCAAGGCTTCATCGAGCAGCGCCCGCACCAGCGCAGGCCGCGACATCTGACGATCCGAGGCGAGCCGATCCACGGCGGTCAGGATATGCTCTTCGACGGTGACATTTAGCTGGGCCATGTCAGCTGTCGCCTGGTCGACATACGCAAACATAGTGCCCTAGGCGGCGTCTAGGCAGTTTGCCGCCCGTCACCCCATGCTTTTTGCGCCGCCCTAGATGCCTATCTAGGGCATAGGATGGCTGAATTCTGCGATTTTCACAGCATAGCTCCCATGCTACTCGGTAGCGTGGTGTGTGCCTGATTTGCCTTACACCGCCGCTCTCAACAGGGGCATGCTTGGAGAGCAGCGAGCATAATCCGGCCCCTGTGGGGTAAGCATCCCGGCCGATAGGCCGCCATGGGAACAGGGGTGCGATCATTGCGCGACGCCTCCCTCGAACTGGGCGCTGAGGCGAGCGAGGAGACTGCTGGCGAACATGCCCAATGGGCCATTGCCGAAGTCCTCGATGGTGAGCTGGGACGGATCGACGGGCACGACGCGGCCATCACGCTCAGCAACAACTTGATCGCTTTGCCCCGCCCGAAACAGGCCGGTTAGGTTGAAGCCTTGGTTTCGATCCTTGCGCATCATGCCGGACAGGCAGCGGCTGGGGGATCGGGCCTTGTAGCGGTGGTCGCCGGGTAGTTCGGCGTTGCGGTCGATCAGCAGGACGCAAAGCGCTGCGCGTTCTCGCCCGAAATGGTGGCAGGCACGGCCCCAGGTACTCTGTGCAATGCCGAGGCGGGCACAGCTTCGCCATGAGGCCTCGACGATGTTGGGCCATGTTGCCCCACCCAAACCCGCGACCAGCCCTTGATAGGTCTGTGAGGCGACGCTGACGGCAGCGGTGGGGGTGATCCGGTCGGGCGCTGCGTCCCGCGCGCTACACCTTCGTGGTGAGTTGTTGTTTTGTATATTGGGTGCGCAGTTTTCTTCCGGCGCGTCGGAAGTTTTTGGTGCACGGGGATCGCGCGCGGGCGCGCTAGTGATGGCCTCGAGCATGGCGGAAAGAGTCTCCCGGATCGCGGTGAGGCGGGCGATGCTGGTGATGCGGGCGGTGCGGCCACCAGGCAGGATGGCCTCGGCGCGTTGGCGCAGGGCTTCATCGCAGGCGTGTCGGATGCGCTGGCCCAATTGACGGATCTCGGCGCGGCATTGGCTGATGGCGCGCGCTTGCAGGTCGAGCGCCTCGGCCTTGCCCTTCAACTCGTTGTAGCGGGTGATCAGGGGCGCGAGGTTGATCCCTGCGGCCCAAGTGATGATACCGTCCTGTCGATCTCCAGCCCGCGCGCCGTTGATGCCGGCGTTGCGAATGATGAAACCGGCACGTTCAAGCTCGCGCTCGGCCGAGTTGATCGAGCGGGGTGTGATGCCTAGTGCCTCGGCAAAGCGGCAGGCCTGCGTCCAAACAGCGCAGATCCGGCCCTTGAGGTAATCGGCATCCATCGTCTTGAGGACATAGTGCCGCACCAGCACCACAGCAGTGGAGGACAGACCAAAGCCGGGACGGGCCACCTGCTCGAACAGGCGCAGAAGGTCGAAGCGCGTGACGCCCGCAGGCAGGCCCATATGGGTGAGGGTCGTGCTCATGCGCGCCCTCCCGCCAAAACGAAGGCAAGGAAAGCACTCAAAGCACAGGATTGGGCGGATTGCAGCATATTCCGCGGAGGTCTGCGGAAGTATGCCAATGCCCTACAAGCGCCACGATTGGCATTAATGAAAGGATAAATTGAACGACGCAGCGCATATTTCGACATGAAATGTCGACAAGCGCCACGCCATTCCATATCCTGCACAAAACAGGACAAAGACATACTATACCTCTATGCGAAGTATTTCGTATGTCTCCGGCTGACAGACTTCACCCGCTCCACGCTTGCCACAGCGCCAGTGCGAGCGAAGGGAAATCGTCCCGGTAGCTCCTGCAAGCCTTGCACCTTTCGCGCAGTAGATGTGTGCCACGGCATCGTGTCGAGCGGGACGGCGCGATCAGTGCGTGGGGCGTGCTGCGGTGTTGATGGCAACGGTGGTCTGCTGCGTGCGGGCCAGGGCCAGTTGGCGGCGGGTTTCGATCTGGGCAAGGCCCGCCTTTACCGCCGTGTTGTAGCAATGCATTTCGTCGGTCGCCATGTGCATGGTGCCATCACCGTAAGGCGTGCAAATCCGGGCCGCGAGGCGACGCAGCTGCGCGTCCAGTGCCTTGACTGCTTGGGGCGAGGTGAAATCGACGTGGCCGACATCGAGTTGGGCCTGCGGGACATCGGTCGTCGCGGTTTGCGCGGCGGCGGGCATGGCGCCGATCGTGGCCGCGGCGGCCAGCGAGAGCGCGATGGTCTTGGCGAAGTTGGCGGTCCGGTTCATGGTCATTTCCCCTGTCAAAGTGTTTCCAGGCCTGCGTGCCTGACAGGGAATTGACTACGCGGACCGCCCTGCGCTTGCGCGTGACGGCCGTCACGCCTGCATATTATTTGCCATGGCCGTCGTTCTTGCCGTGCCCGTCGTTTTTCCCATGGCCATCGTTTTTCCCGTGTCCGTCATTTTTAGCAGGGAGACCCGGCGCTGCGCCGTTGCGGGGCGGTTGGACTTTCTTGTGATGATGATGGCGGTGGTGCTTGGCCTCTGCCGTCGCCGGGGCCAGAACCATCGCCGCTGCCCCCAGGGCCATGACCAGAACGCGCATGTTCGTCTCTCCTCGATTGCGGCCCCCGTTGGACCATTCACAAACCCAGTGCCGCGCGCAGGGCGGCAAAGCGCGGATCGCCGCGCAACGATGCCAGCAAGGGATCGCACGCCATGAGCGACAGGCCGGAATCGAGCAGTGCGTAGGCCCGCTGCAGGGCGGCGATGGCCGGCGCTGGCTCGCCCCACTGCGCGTGGATCTGCGCGACCTGGTACATGATCGTCTCGCCAAACTGCGCCTGAAGCTGCGCCAGCGCCGTCTTGCCGGCAGCGCGATTTCCCTGCCGGCCCGCGACGATCGCCTGACCGGTAAGGCGGACATCGGCGCGCGGTTCCTGGGCGAAGGCGGCCGCGGCCGGCGCCAGTTGCCCCTGCATCACCAGCGCGCGGCCGATATCGCCATGCGCGCCCGATAGCTGCGCATTCATGCCCAGCGCCTGGCGCGCCGCAGCAATCGCCGCATCCCACTGCCCGGCGTAATAGAGCATGCGGCCCTTGGCGCGCGGCACCAGCGGGTTGAGCGGATCGAGCCGCAATGCGGTGTCGATGGCCGCCAGGGCTTGCGCGCTGTGCCCGGTCTTGGCGGCAAAGAAGGCGTAAGGCACCAGGATCGCGGCATCCTCGCTGCCCAGATCGTGCGCCCGCGCGAACCACGGCGCGGCGGCGCGGGCATCGAGCCGCGCGGTGAACAGGGCGTCGGCCATGCTCAACTGCACCACGGCCAGCCGCGGTGCCAGTTCGACGGCGCGCTGGGCGGAGGCCACCGCCTGGGCATAGAGATCGCGCATCTGCGCCGTGGTGGCATAGTTCGCGCCGATATCGAGCAAGGCGCTCGCCCGCGCGGCCCAGGCCTGGGCATAGCGTGGATCGGCCGCGATCGCGGCGTCGAACAGGCGCTGCGCGGCATGGTCGGTTTCCGCGCCAATGTCGGACTGATAGGCCGCCTGCCCCTTGAGGAAGGCGTCATAGGCATCGACGCTGGTGGTGCCGGCATCCTGCACCGCCGCACGCGCGGCCGGGCTGAGCGTGCCGGCGATCGCCCGCGTCACCATCGCGGCGATATCGCCCTGCACTGCAAAGATATCGCTCAACCGGCTGTCGTAATCCCGCGACCATTTGACCAGGCCGGTCTCGGCCTCCACCAGTTCGACGGTGATGCGCATCGCCGCCCCCTGGCGGCGCACGCTGCCGTCGAGCAGATAGGCGACGCCGAGCTTGGCCGCCACGCTGCGGGCATCGACCGCCTGCCCGCGGAACTGGTTGGACGAGACTTGCGCGGCGACGCGAAACAGCCCGGTCTGGCCCAGGCGCGCCCGCAGTTCGTCAGAAAGGCCATCGGAAAACCACGCCTGCCCGGCATCGCCACTGAGGTTGGTCAGCGGCAAGACGGCGATGCTGTTGTCTGCATGGGCGCCGGCGCGCCGCCACCACCAACCGACGCCACCGGCCGCCGCCAGGCCGATCGTGGCGCCGCCGACCAGCCAGGCC
>NZ_APCQ01000698.1:0-1585 GCF_000410615.1 Novosphingobium sp. B-7
CAGATCATCCAGGCGGGCGGGCAGATCGGGATGCTCCACCGCCTGGACCAGGCCCAGGTGCCGCTCTGGCAAGGCAAGGTCTGCGCGGCGCGGCAGGGCGCCCAGCACCGGCATGCCGATCGCCGCCATGCCGGCGCGCAGCAAGCTTTCATGGCGCGGGCTTGCCACCTTGTTTAGGATGACGCCGGCCACCGGCAGCGCGGGATCAAACCGCGCAAAGCCCAGCGCCGTCGCTGCCGCCGATTGCGCCTGGCCCGATGCATCGAGCACCAGCACCACCGGCCAGCCCAGCCGGCGCGCCACATCAGCACTGGCGCCATTGCCGGTGGCGCCCACGCTGGCCACGCCATCGAACAGGCCCATCGATCCTTCAGCCAGGGCCAGATCGGCGCCACCAGCCTGGCTTGCCAGAGCATCGATCAGGCCGGGCACCATGGCCCAGCTATCGAGGTTGAACGATGCGCGCCCGCAGGCGGCCTGGTGAAACGCCGGATCGATATAGTCCGGCCCGTTCTTGAATGGCTGCACCGCCAGCCCCTGGCCATGCAACGCGCGCAGCAGGCCCAGCATCAGCGTGGTCTTGCCCGCGCCCGAACTGGGCGCCGCGATCATCAGACCCGGCACGCTCATGCGGGCACCCCGTCGCTTTCGCCGCCATGCTGCGGGCGAAAGCGGCGATCATAATCGGCGGCATAGAGGCTGCTTTCGACAAAATCAGTAGCGCCCAACACGCGGCCGACCAGGATCAGCGCGGTGCGCTCCATCGTGCCGGCCACGGCGGCCTCCACGCTGTCCAGCGTGGCGCGCACCACGCGCTGATCGGGCCAACTGGCGCGCCACACCACCGCCACCGGGCAATCGCCGCCATAATCGGGCAGCAGATCGGCCACCACTTGCGCCAGGTTGTGGATCGACAGGTGAATGGCCAGCGTCGCGCCGGTCTGGGCAAAGGCCACCAGAGTTTCGCGCGGTGGCATCGCACTGGCCCGGCCCGGCGTGCGGGTCAGCACCACCGACTGCCCCAGCGCCGGCAGCGTCAGTTCGCTTTCCAGTGCGGCGGCGGCGGCGGCAAAGGCCGGCACGCCGGGCGTGATGGTGAAGGGAATGCCTAGCGCCCGTAAGGCCCGCAGTTGCTCGCCCAACGCAGACCACACCGACAGATCGCCCGAATGCAGCCGCGCGACATCGTGGCCAGCGGCATGGGCCTGGATGATGTGGTCCATGATCTGGTCAAGCGAGAGCGGCGCCGTGTTCACGATGTGCGCGCCGGGCGGGCAATGGGCGAGCAGTGCCGTGGGCACCAGCGACCCGGCATAGAGGCACACCGGACACGCGGCGATACGATCGCGCCCGCGCAAGGTGATGAGATCGGGCGCGCCGGGGCCGGCGCCGATAAAATGGACCGTCATTGTTCAATTTCCTGGGCATGGCCCTGAGCAAGGGCACAGGTGGCCATGCGATCGGGCGATATCTGGCGGTGGCACAGCAACTGCGCGCCCGGCCCCGCTGCGGCCAGCGCGGCTGCTTCAGCCAGGCTGCCAGTGCCGCGCGTGCGCAGGCTGGCGGCGGATTGCGTGGCCGTGCC
>NZ_APCQ01000699.1:0-10069 GCF_000410615.1 Novosphingobium sp. B-7
CCCGCCATCGCGATGGCGCCGTGCCGGCCGAGCCGCCGGTGCTGGCGCGGCTGGTTCCCCCGCCCTTGCGCGAGGATGTGGCGCTGACCTTGCGGCAAAGCCAGAACCTCCATGCCGAACTGCTGCTGCGGCGCCTTGCCGCCTCTGGCACGGTGGCCGATGGCATCACCGCGCGCATGGCGGCGTTGCAAGCGGCCGGCCTGCCGCCGGGCAGTGTCAGCCTCTATGATGGCTCGGGCATGTCGACCTACAACCGCGTTACCCCGCGCGCACTGGCGCTGCTGCTGCGCTGGGGGCAGGCGCAGCCGTGGGGCGCGGACTGGATCGCGGGGTTTCCCGTCGCCGGGCAGACCGGTACGCTCAAGGCACGGCTCAAGGGCACCCCGCTGGAGGGCAAGCTGCGCGCCAAGACCGGCACCTTGCTGGGCACGCAGGCCCTTGCCGGCTTCCTGCCGACCGCCGCTGGCCATACCCTGGCCTTTGCCGTGCTGGTCAACGATCTGCCCGATGGGACCAGCGCGACACCGGTGGTCGATGCCTTGCTGCTGGCCCTTGCCGCGCAGCATTGAGCCTGGCGGCGCCGGCACTATAACCGGGCGCCATGGCCAGCCTTACCATCAATGCCCAGCCGCTCGACATTCGTCTGCCCGATGACACGCCGCTGTTGTGGGCCTTGCGTGATGCCGCCAATCTGACCGGCACGAAATACGGCTGCGGCACGGGGGAGTGTGGCGCCTGCACGGTGATGGTCGATGGCCAGGCGATGCCCAGTTGCACGCTGTCGCTGGGCGAGGCGGAGGGCCGCAGCGTGACCACGATCGAAGGGCTTTCGCCCGATCGTAACCATCCGGTGCAGCAGGCCTTTGCCGCCGAACAGGCGATCCAGTGCGGTTTCTGCACACCCGGCCTGGTCATGGCCGCCGCCGCCCTACTGGCGCACAATGCCGATCCGGCCGAGGCCGACATTGCCGCCGCGCTGCCCCATGTCTGCCGCTGCGGCGTACAGCCCCGCCTGGTCCGCGCGGTGCAGCGCGCCGGGCGCATCCTGCGCGGCCAGGAACCCCCGATCCGTCTGCCAGCGCCGCGCACGGCGACCACCGGCGGCTACTGACCCTTTCCGCATTAAGGAGAACGACCATGCATGCCACGATCTGGCACAATCCCGCCTGCGGCACTTCGCGCAATACGCTGGCCCTGCTTCACGAGGCCGGCGCGCAGGTGACGGTGATCGAATATCTCAAGACCCCGCCGAGCGCGGACAAACTGGCGCAGCTCTATCGCGATGCCGGCGTCACCCCGCAACAGGGCCTGCGCCTCAAGGGCACCGATGCGGCCGAGCGCGGCCTGCCGCAGGCCGATGACGCCACCGTGCTGGCCGCCATGGTGGCAGAGCCCAAGCTGATCGAGCGCCCGCTGGTGGAAACCGACAAGGGCGTGCGCCTGTGCCGGCCCAAGGAGAAAGTGTTCGAAATCCTCTGACCGGCGAAACAAGGTGGCCGTGCCTGGGACGCAGGCAAAGAAAAAGGGGCGGATCACTCCGCCCCTTGATCGGGTTTCCGGCGTGGCAGCCGGAGGAAACGGGCCGGTTAGGGCTTACTGCGCCGCCTTGCCGAAGGTGGCGTAGTTTTCGTTCCCGACGAAGCCGAACTTGGTCACCTTAGATTCGGTGATGTCCTTCAGCAGCCGGTTGGCCGTTTCATAGCTGGCATAGGCTTCCGGCTGGAACTGCAGTTCCGGTTCCGGATTCATCGCCTTGGTCGCCTGCAGCAGCGAGATCAGGTTGCCTTCGGTAATGGTCGAGCCATTCCAGAGGATCTGACCGGTCTGAGTCAGGATCAGCTTGTTCTTCACCGGGTCAACGTGAGGCATGTTCGTAGGCGGGGTCGCCTGCGGCAGGTTCACGTTGACCGAGTGCGTGGCCACGGGGATGGTAATGATGAACATGATGAGGAGCACGAGCATGACGTCGATCAACGGCGTCGTGTTCATTTCCATCATCGGCGCGCCATCGTCCTTGCCGCCGCTCATTGCCATGGGTTTTACTCCTGTTCGCCGTGCGTGCCCCGAAGGACACGCCCCGGACGGTGTTCGTCAGGCGTTAGCCGTTGGGATCGACCGGGGTGGAGATGAAGCCGACCTTGGGATAGCCCGCAGCCTGCACGTTGTAGATCGCACCGGCGACACACTTCCACGGAACATTGACGTCGCCACGGATGTGCACTTCGGGGATCTTTTCCGGGTCCATGTTGGCCGCGCCGCCTTCACGCTTCACGATCGCGTCGAGACGATCGAAAGCCTGCTTGTACAGCTCGGTGTTGTCCACCGGAGTCACGTTGTTGAAATAGACGCGGCATTCGCCGTTGCGAGAAGAGCCCTGATAGCCCGGTTCGCGCGGGCTACGGCCATTCGCGTCGGTCGCCACAACAGCGAGAAGCAGGTTTTCCACCTTGTCCTGGGTTTCTTCCGAGGCAAGGACGGGAACCTTGAGCTTTTCGATGGTCTGGATCGCGACCGGCACCGCGATGAGGAAGATGATCAGCAGCACCAGCATCACGTCCACGAGCGGCGTGGTGTTGATGTCCGACATCGGGCGTTCTTCTCCGCCAGCGCCGCCTACAGACATTGCCATTGGTTACATCCTATCCGATTGAAGCCGCGGGAGGGGCCAGGGTGTGGGCTTGAAAGGGCCGCCCTGGCCATGACCCGCGTTCTGCGGACAAGGCCGGCGACAGGATTGCTGCCGGCCTTGGGGTGACAGCTTACTTCTTGACCGGAGCAGCAACCGGGGCAGCCGGCTTGGCGGCCGGAGCCGGACCAACGGCGGGCTTCACGGCGCCCTTCGAGGTGATGTTGGCAAGAACGTCGGTCGAGAAGCCCTGGAGCAGCTCGGCGATCTTCTTGTTGCGCGACTGCAGCCAGTTGTAGGCAAGCACGGCCGGCACGGCGACGAGCAGACCCAGCGCGGTCATGATCAGAGCTTCACCGACCGGACCCGCGACCTTGTCGATCGAGGCCGAACCGGCGAGGCCGATGGCGATCAGAGCGCGGTAGATGCCGACCACGGTACCGAACAGACCGATGAACGGCGCGGTGGCGCCCACGGTGGCGAGGAAGGGCAGGCCGCCAGCGAGGCGAGCGTTGATCGAAGCTTCCGAGCGAGCGAGCGAACCGTGCAGCCAGTCATGGGCTTCCAGGGAGTCGGTCATCTTGGCGTGCTGGTCTTCAGCGGCGATGCCGTCGTCGACGAGCTGGCGCCATGCGCTGTTCTTGTCCAGCTTGGCAGCGCCTTCGCGCAGGGTGGGGGCGCGCCAGAAGTTGGCGAGCGCCTTGTACTGGCCAAGGATCTTCGCCTGTTCGAAGTACTTGGTGAACAGGATGAAGAACGAGCCGAACGACATGATGCCCAGGATGGTCACCGTGGCGTACGAAATGAAACCGCCAGCCTGCAGGGCTTCAACGAAGCCGAACTTGTTCTGCGGCGCGGCATTGGCCGCAGCAGCGGCAAGCGTCTGGATAAACATTCGGGTCTTCCTCTCAAGAATTCGATAGCAAGTGCAAAAGGCTGCGCATGGACGATGGCATATCCGAAGGGGTGATGGAGATCATCAATCCTTCGGGATCTGCCAACGCACCGAACTGCTGTACGTGCTGCCGACCGGCTGGCCGTTCTGGGTGCCGGGCTTGAAGCGCGCACGGCGCATCAGGTTCTGGCACGTTGCAGCGTCCAACTCTTGGTTGCCCGAAGAGCGCGTAACCGAGCAGTTGGTTGGCCGTCCGCTGGCGTCATATTCCAGGCGGAAGCCAGTCGTCCCTTCGGCGCCTTCACGCAGTGCGCGCGAGGGGTAGTCGTTCGACGTCACCCAGTCACCCGGGTTGCCACGCGGCGTGCCGGGAACCGGCGGCGGCGGCGGCGGCGGGGCCGGGGGAGCCGGCGGAGCCGGAGGCAGCACGACCGGAGTCGGCGGCGGTGCGACCGGCGGCGGCGTCGTCACAGCCTGAATCGGCGGAGGAGCCAGATTCAGGTTGATCGGCGGCGGCGGCGCAACGATCGGTGGCGGCGGTTGATCAGGCTGCTTCGGGGGCGGCGGTGGCGGCTCCTTCGGCTTTTCCTCTTCGATCTTGACCGCGGTGGTCACGTCCTTGATCTTCTTGAACGCCGAGTAGGCAAGGCCGGTGACCAGCGCATACCCCACGACGACATGAAGAACAGCAACGATGATGAGCGCGGTGATCTTGTTACCGCTCATCTGTTGGTCAGCGTATGCCATTCAGCTCCATTACTCCTGAACGTCCTAGCCAAGCCCGACACATCGCCCACAGGACAACGCCAATCGCGCCCGAAAAGGACCGACGCCCGGAATCACCGTTCCGGCCGACGAGACAATCCAGCGATTTCATTCCACCCTGCCGAACAACCCGGACCGCCGACATCGGACGCAGAGGGCCCGGCGGCGGCATGGTTCGGACTTGGTTTTTTGTTTGCCCGAACGATCGGGAGCTTTAACGCCGAACCTATAAGGGCGCAAATGCTTTATCGGTTAAGCCATGATTCAGCGATGCGTCCCGCAATCGCAAGGAAATCTTAGCAATTTTGCGGCGCTGCGCCGCACGGAAGGAGGAATATGCCCAAATCCGCGCATCCGATGCGAAATTTTGTCGCTGGCATGCTGGTGTTTGCAAGCATTTCGGCGCCCCTGCACGCACAATCGGCGCCGCCCATGATTCGCACTCTTGACGCTCCGGCGCTGACGTATGCCGATCTTGTCGACCTTGCCCTGCCCGCGCACATCGTGGCCAAGGCAGAAATCACCGCAGTTTCCAAGATCAATCCGGCACTGTCTGCCGATGTCGCGCCGGGCAAGGTGCGCCTCTATATAGAGGCGCGCACCACCGCCCTGCTGGTCGGCCCCGACATTGCCGATACGCTCAGCTTCCTGGCCGACGTGCCGCTCGATGCGCGGGGCAAGGTGCCCAAGCTGCGCAAGATGCCGGTGCTGCTGCTGGCCGATCCGGTCAACGGCCGCCCGGGCGAGCTCAAGCTGGTGTCGCCCGATGCGATGCTGCCCTGGACGCCCGAGCTGGAAGCGCGGCTGCGCCCGATCCTGACCGAACTGGTCAACCACGGCCAGCCGCCGGTGATCACCGGGGTGCGCGAGACCATGCACGTGCCGGGCAACCTTACCGGCGAGGGCGAAACACAGGTGTTCCTCTCCACCCCCGATGGCAAGCCTGCCTCGCTCTCGATCCTGCGCCGCCCCGGCGAACGGACCACCTGGGGCGTGAGCTTTTCCGAGATCGTCGACCAATCGGCCAAGCCGCCCCAGCCCGAAACCCTGGCGTGGTATCGCCTGGCCTGCGCCCTGCCGCCCGAGTTGCCGCCGCGCAGCGTGATCAGCGGCACGGCCGACGATCGCCAGATCGCCAGCGAAGACTATGCCCAGGTGATCCGCGAGTTGGGCCCCTGCACGCGCAATCGCCCGCCGCACTGAGAACTGCGCAGTGATGCTGGCCTTTTGGCCGGTGCTGAACTAGGGCACCGGCCAGAGAACAAGACGCCAGAGAACAAGACGAGAAGTGGGAAGACCATGAGCGAACCCTTGCGCATCGCGCTCGCCGGCCTGGGCACCGTTGGCGGTGGCGTGATCCGGCTGATCGAAACCAATGCCGATCTGATCGCCCGCCGGGCCGAGCGGCGGATCGAGATCGTGGCCGTAGCGGCCCGCGATCGCAGCAAGGACCGCGGCGTGGACCTCTCGCGCTATGCCTGGGAAGACGACATGACCGCGATGGCCGCCCGGCCCGACGTGGACGTGGTGGTCGAACTGGTCGGCGGGTCTGATGGCCCGGCGCTGACCCTGGCGCGCAACACCCTGGCCGCCGGCAAAGATCTGGTCACCGCCAACAAGGCGATGATCGCCCACCATGGCCTGGAACTGGCCGCGCTGGCCGAAAAGGCCGATGCCGCGCTCAAGTTCGAGGCGGCCGTGGCCGGCGGCATCCCGGTGATCAAGAGCCTCAAGGAAGGCATGGCCGCCAACGATATCAAGCGCGTCTATGGCATCCTCAACGGCACCTGCAACTATATCCTCTCGACCATGGAGGATACCGGCCGCGACTTTGCCGACGTGCTCGCCGAAGCCCAGGCCAAGGGCTATGCCGAAGCCGATCCCACGTTCGACATCGACGGCATCGATGCCGCGCACAAGCTGGCGATCCTGTCGAGCGTGGCGTTCGGCACGCGGATGGATTTTAAGAGCGTGACGACGCGCGGCATCCGCCGCCTGCTCGCCGCCGATATCGCCCAGGCCGATGTGTTGGGCTATTACATCCGCCTGATCGGCATGGCCGATACCGAAGTGGACGCCAGCGGCCAGCGCCGCCTGGTACAGCGCGTGCAGCCGCACCTGGTGCACCGTGACCACCCGCTGGCCCATGTCGATGGCGCTACCAACGCTGTGGTGGCCGAAGGCAACTTCGTGGGTCGCCTGCTGTTCCAGGGTGCCGGGGCCGGCGACGGACCGACCGCCAGCGCCGTGGTGGCCGACCTGATCGACATTGCGCGTGGCGATATCGGCACGCCGTTCTCCATCCCCGTGGCCGAACTGGGCGAGGCCCCGCCGGCCGAGACCGGCGATCGCATCGGCAGCGCCTATATCCGCTTCAACGTGGCAGACCGTCCCGGCGCGCTGGCCGAGATCACCGCCGCGATGCGTGACGCCGGGGTTTCGATCGAAAGCCTGATCCAGAAGGGCACCCCGGGCCTCGCCGCCGGCGATGCCGATACGGTGTTGGTGCATATGGTGACGCACGATGGCCCGGAAAGCGCGATCGGCCGGGCCATGGCCCTGCTGTGCGATTCCCCCTGCCTGACCGAACCGCCGGTGGTGCTGCCGATCCTCGACGAGTAGGGCCCGCAAGCCGCCGACAAACTGAAAAGGGCCTGGAAAGCATCGCTTTCCAGGCCCTTTTCACATCCAGCCATCAGCGTCGCTCAGGGTGCGCGAATCTCGCCCTTGGCGATGCGATCGGCATCCGATCCGGGCGGCGGCGGCGGCAGGGCGGTGATATCGAAGTAATACATTGGCGGCGGCACGCTGCCAAAGCCGACGCAGGCGCCATTGCCCTTGCACGGCGCCATGCCAAATACATTGGGTGCACGCGGCAGGCCGTCATTGGTCGATTGCGCGGTATCGGTCTGGTCGCGCAGCGGCAGGCGCTCCTTTTCCCGCGCTTCGGCGCCGCCGCAGACCACGATCGCGCCATCGGCGCTGCGGCCGGGCCGGCAACGGGTGGCCTGGCTGCCGGTGATCAGCCGCTGGGCAAGATTGCCGTCGGCGTTGCTCAAGGTTGGTAGCCCCGGCCCGGCAACCTGCGGCACGGCCACCGTGGGAGCGGCAGAAGGCGTGGCCTGACTGGTCTGGGCCTGACTGGTCTGGGCCTGGCTATCCTGAGCCTGGGGCTCTGCCTGGGCCAGGGCCTCCGGGGCCGGCGCCAGGACCAGACCGCAGGCCACAGCCAAAGCCATGATCGGAGCGGGAATGGGAAAACGGACCGGAAAGGGCACTCTCGACAACACGGCTTTCTCCCGTCCAGGGGCGGCCCCGAAACATGTGCCGGACATAGCCAGCACGCGAATGCTGGTGTCTGCCGTGTCCTCGTGCGCGCGATGACGCGTGTCACCGCTGCTGCGGCGATCGGCGCGTTACGCCTGACCGGCCGCAGCGACAAAAACATTGCCGGCGCCATAGCTGTAGAGGCCATGTGCCCGGCCTTCAACGAACTTTATACAGATCACACCCAGGGCATCGGCGGATGCAGGCTACCCCGCGGCCAGTGCCAGGCGCGGACCCGGCTGGGCATCCTCGCGCATCGAGGCGCGGCGCAGGTCTTGGGGCCTGGCCACATGAGCCGGGCGATTGGCCACGTCGCGGGTGCGGAAGGTGGATACCAGCCGGGCCAGCGCTTCGGCCTCCTCGGCCAGGCTGCGGGTGGCGGCCGATGACTGTTCGACCATGGCCGCGTTCTGCTGGGTCATGCGGTCCATGTCGCTGACCGCGCGGTTTACGTCGCTCAGCTTGTCGGCCTGGTCGATCGCGGCTTGCGCGATGCCGGAAACCAGGCCGCCGATCTCTTCCACCCGCGTGACGATGCCGCCCAGCCGCGCGCCGGTCTCGCCCACCAGCGTCACGCCGTGGCTCACCTGCTCGGTGCTTTCACCGATCAGGGCCTTGATATCGCGGGCCGCATCGGCAGAGCGCTGCGCCAGCGCGCGCACTTCGGAGGCAACCACGGCAAAGCCCTTGCCAGCGTCTCCGGCGCGGGCTGCCTCCACCCCCGCGTTGAGCGCGAGCAGGTTGGTCTGAAAGGCGATGCCGTCGATCACGCTGATGATCTGGCCGATCCGCGCCGACGATGCCTCGATCGCCGCCATCGCCGCCACCGCGCGGGTGACTACGTCGCCACCGGCAGCCGCCTCGTCCTGGGCAGCGCCGATCGCGCTCTGCACGCTGGCGGCGCGCTGCGCGGTTTCGCCAACGCTGCGGGTCACGCTGTCGAGCGAGCCTGCCGTCGTGGCCAGGCTGGCCGCCTGTTCCTCGTTGCGCTGGGCCAGGTCTTCGGATGCGGCGCGGATTTCGGCGATGGCGCGGGCCACGCGGTTGGCCCCCACGCGCACGCCGCGCAGCGCCTCGGCCATGGCGGCGATTGCAGTGTTATAGTTGGTGCGCAGCGCCTCGAAGCCGGGCGGGAACGTCGCATCGATCCGCTGCTCCAGATCCTTGCCGGCAATCACGTCCAGCCCATGGGCCAGGGCATCGACCACCCGGCCCTGCGCCGCCCGATCGGCCTCGCGCGTTTGTGCCGCGGCGCGGAACACGTCCATCGCCCGCACGATCTGCCCGATCTCGTCCACCCGCTCGGCGCCTGCCAGCGGGCGATCCAGCGCGCCCTGCGCCATATCGACAATGCCATCGGCAGTATCGACCAGCGGAGCGATCACCCGCTGGCGCAGCAGGTGCCCCACATATACGACCAATACCAGCACCAGCGCGGCAAGCAGGCCGGTGCCGACCAGCGAGACCATGACCTGGCGATAGCCGCTTTCGAGCAGGCGGGCGCGGTTGGTGTTGGACAGCGTGACCAGCGCATCGACGCGCTGGTGCTGCAAGGCATAGGCCTGGCGCAGCGGCCCGGCGTGGATTGCCCGCATCGCCGCCAGATCGCCCCGCCGTGCCGCGGGCAGGAACTGCTCGTCCACGGTCTTCCAGAACGCCACTTCGGCATCGAGCACGGCCTGCACCGGCGCGCGCATTGCATCGGGCACGGGCGCCGCCTGCCAATAGGCCTGGCGCTCCTTGAACTGGGCTTCCTCTTCGGCCAGGGCCTTCATCTCGGCATTGGTGCGGGCGGGCTCGTCGAGCATCAGCGTGGTATGCAGATAGGGTTCCACCACAAAGCACGGTGGCGGCAGGATATCGGCCAGGAGTTCGTCCTGCAGCAGGCTTTCGTGATGCATCGGGCCGCCAAAGCGGATCTGCGCGACCACGAACGCCGCCAGGGTGATGGCGATGACGATCAGGCCGATGACCAGCCGCGTTGCTTGCCGCGTGCGCACGCTCAGCATCGAAGAACACTCCATGGGCGGATTTCGCGCTTTTCCTAGCGTGGCGATGCTTAAGCCCGCACGGCAGGCGGATTCCGGGGAATTGCGGAGCAGGGCAAACCCGTAACAGGCGTGATACAATGGCAAACTTGCAAATGACTCGCATTAGGTTAGGAGCAGTACCAACTCCAGCCCGCCAGCGACGGACCCGCCTTGACCACGCTTGACCAGATCGACCGCCCGCGCCCGCCTGCTGCCCCGCCCCACGCGGCGCCGCGCCCTGATGCGGCCCTGGCGCCAGACCGCAACCAGGCGAAGAAAGCGCGCAAGGCCAGGCAGTTCTGGCTCAAGCAACTGCACACCTGGCACTGGATCAGCGCGGCGGTGGCGCTGGTTGGCATGATGCTGTTCGCCATCACCGGCATCACGCTCAACCATGCCGCGCAGATCAATGCCGAGCCGGTGGTG
>NZ_KE148487.1:0-3421 GCF_000410615.1 Novosphingobium sp. B-7
TGCGGCCTGGCCGGCCATCGCCTGGCCGCCGCCGTGGTTCAGCAGGCCGGCGCCATTCCGCAGCTGGACCGGGCGGCCTACGCGCCGCTGGCCCCGGCAACCCGCGCCTGAACCAGGGATATCGACACATGGCAAAAGGTCAGTTGCGCTGGTGGATGATCGGCTTGGTCACGCTGGGCACGATCATGAACTATCTTGCCCGCTCGACGCTGTCGGTGGCGGCGCCGACGCTGAAAGACAGCTTCGGCATGACGACCGAGCAATACAGCTGGGTGGTCCTGGCGTTCCAGGCAAGCTATACTGTGATGCAGACCGTGGCCGGCACCGTGCTTGATGTGCTTGGCACACGGCTGGGGTTCTTCATTTTCGCGCTTGGCTGGGCGCTGGCCAATATGGGGCACGCTTTCGCCACTGGCTGGCCCAGCCTGGCCGTGTTTCGCGCAGCCCTCGGCGCCACCGAAGCGGCGGCCATTCCCGCCGGTGCCAAGGTGGTTTCAGAGTGGTTTCCGGCGCAAAAGCGCCCGCTTGCCACCAGCTGCTTTCAAATGGGCACGAGCGTTGGCAGCATGGTCGCGCCGGCCCTGGTGGCGTTCTGCATCCTGTGGTGGGGTTGGCAGTCTGCCTTCCTGGTCACCGGCGCGCTCAGCCTGGCGTGGGCGCTCTTGTGGTGGTTCACCTATCGGTCGCCCCGCCCCGAGGAGCGGCCGTTGCATGATCCCGGCGCGGACGTTGCCACCGAGATGGTGTCATCGCGGTTCGATATCCTCAAATCCCGATCGTTCTGGGCGATTGCCCTGCCACGCTTTCTGGCCGAACCGGCGTGGCAGACCTTCAACTTCTTCATCCCGCTCTACCTCGTCTCGGTATGGAAGCTGGATCTCAAGGCGATTGCGCTGTGGGCCTGGCTGCCCTTCCTGGCTGCCGATTTCGGATCGCTGGGCGCGGGCATCCTGCCGGGCTACCTCATGCGGCGTGGTGCCGGCGTGGTGGCCTCGCGCAAGGTGACCATGGCCGTGGGCGCGCTGTGCATGATCGGCCCGGCCTGCATTGGCCTTGCCGGTTCGCCGGGGCTGGCCATTGCGCTGTTCTGCGTCGGTGGTTTCGCCCACCAGATGCTCAACGGCGCGCTGATCACGCTGTGCGCCGATCTGTTCAATTCCCGCACCGTTGGCACGGTAAGCGGCATGGCGGGATCGATCGCGTGGATCGGCGGCATGCTGTTCACGCTCGCCATTGGCAAAAGCGCCGACGTCTTTGGCTACAACCCGCTGTTCGTCGCGCTGTCGCTCATGGACATGATCGGCGCGGCGCTGCTGTGGGTGCTGCTCAGCACCAAGCCAACGGTTTCAGGGGCATAGAGGCGCGCGGCTTATTTGGGCAACGTTGGTACGATCGCGATCGCGCTGGCGCCGCCTATTCCGCCTAAAGCGCGGTGACGATATCCACGTTGTGCCGCTGCACCAGGCGGGTGCGCTCATCATCCGCGATCGTGTCGGTCACGAACAGGTCGATGTCCGAGAGCGAGCCGATCCGCGCCGGGGCCTGGCGCTCGAACTTGGTCGCGTCGGCCACCAGCATGACCTTGCGCGCCTGGGCGATGATCGTCTGGCTGACGGTCACCTCGTTGATATCGAAATCCAGCAGATCGCCATCGGCATCGAGCGCGCTGGTGCCGATCACCGCGTAATCGACCTTGAAGCCCTTGATGAAATCCACCGTCAGGCTGCCGATCACCGCGCGATCGTTGGCGCGCAGGCGGCCGCCGGCCACGATCACCTCGATCCGGCTGTTCTGGGCCAGGATATCGGCGACGTTGAGGTTGTTGGTCACCACCAGCAGGTGTTCGTGATCGAGCAGGTTGCGCGCCACCGCCTCTGTCGTGGTGCCGATGTTGAGGAACAGCGAGGCATTGTTGGGCAACAGCTCCGCCGCCTTGCGCCCGATCGCGTCCTTGGCATGGGCAGCGATCGCCCGGCGAGTGGAATAGCCGATATTGTCGAGCCGGGATTCGAGCATCGCCCCGCCGCGCACGCGGGTGAGCAGGCGCCGGCTGGCGAGCAGATCGAGATCCTTGCGCACGGTCTGCTGGGTCACGCCCAGCACCTGGGCGAGTTCCTCCACCCCGGCAAAGCGCGCGCCTTGCAGGTATTCGACAAGGCTGCGGTGCCTGATCGCGGCAAGATCGGCCAAAACTGCTCCTCCAGGCCAGCGCGCCGCACCGTGCGGCCCGCTCGGGCGTGATCCTACCCTTGGCGCGCTTGCCACCATTGGGCAAGCCAGGCATCGATCCGGGGCAGGGCGTCGGGCGACAGGCGCAGCAGCAGTTTGCTGCGCCGGGCGACGACATCCTCGGCCGTCATCGCCCATTCGTGCTGTGCCAGATAGGCCAGTTCCGCGGCATGGAGCCCGCCGCCGAAATCCTCGCCCAGGTCAGCCAGGGTCTGCGCCGAGGCAAAGATCTGCCGTGCCCGCGTGCCATAGGCCCGCGCCCAGCGGGTGAGCAGGGGGCGCGGCAGGGCGGGGCGTTCCTGGCAGAAGCGATCGACCAGATCGGCAAAGCCATCGGCCGGAAAATCGCCCCCGGGCAGGGTCGCGCCCGCCGTCCAGGCATCGCGCGCCTGGGGAAAGGCGGGGCCCAGCTTTTCCAGGGCATGCTCGGCCAGCTTGCGATAGGTGGTGATCTTGCCGCCGAACACGCTGAGCAGCGGCGCCTGGCCATCGCGGTGATCGAGATCGAGCACATAGTCACGCGTGACGGCCGAGGCATTGCTGGCCTTGTCGTCATAGAGCGGGCGGATGCCGGAATAGGTCCAGACGATATCGTCCACGCCCACCGGCCGCGTGAAGTGGCGGCGCACCACGTCGAGCAGATAGTCGCGTTCGGCCGGGCTGATCGTGGCGCGGCCCGGCGCCTGGTCCCACACTTCGTCGGTCGTGCCGATCAGCGTGAAATCCTGCTCATAGGGAATGGCGAAGACCACGCGCCGGTCGCTGTTCTGGAGCAGGAAGGCGTGATCACCTTCATAGAGCCTGGGCACGACGATATGGCTGCCCTGGATCAGGCGCATGGCGCGATCCTGCGGCGCGCCGGCGATTCGGCCCAGCACTTCGGCCACCCAGGGCCCCGCCGCGTTGACCAGGCCGCGCGCCTGCACGCGGTGTTCCTGCCCATCGGCATCGCGGATCGTCGCCAGCCAGTGACTGCCCTCGCGATGGGCGGCCAGCAGGCGGGTGCGGGTCAGCACGGTGGCGCCGCGGGCGCTGGCATCCATGGCGTTGAGCACCACCAGCCGGCTGTCTTCCACCCAGCAGTCGGAATAGACAAACGCGCGGCCCTTGACCGCATCGGTCAGACCGTTGCCGAGATGATCGCGCGCCAGATCGGCCGAGCGGGTTGCCGGCAGGGGCGTGCGGGCGGCCC
>NZ_KE148487.1:3431-6158 GCF_000410615.1 Novosphingobium sp. B-7
GTGATCATAGAGCCACAGCCCCAGCCGCACCATCCAGGCCGGGCGCACCGCGCCGCGCTGGGGCAGCACGAACGACAGCGGCCAGATGATGTGCGGCGCCATGGCCCACAGCCGCTCGCGCTCCATCAACGCTTCGCGCACCAAGCGGAATTCGCCATATTCGAGATAGCGCAGCCCGCCATGCACCAGCTTGGTGCTGGCCGAAGAGGTGTGCGCGGCCAGGTCGTCCTGCTCCACCAGCAGCACCGACAGGCCGCGCCCGGCGGCGTCACGCGCAATGCCGGCGCCGTTGATGCCGCCGCCAACGATCAGCAGGTCATAGGTCGAAAGGGACGGGTCGTGCGTCATGGTTGTGCCTTTGCCGCCTGCGTTGCGCAGGCCTTCGAGCGTCTGCGTTTACTGCACTACGCATTCGGAAGCGAGAGGTTTCGCGTAACTTCGCGCTATTTCACAAGCAAATCGCGCCATTTCGCGCTGCGGTGGCTGCGCCTAAGGATCGAGTGTGGCTAGTTGGTATTTATACAAACAACTGTAAAACATGAAATAATATAGAATTTCACGGTGCGCTCCACCGTGCGCGATAAAGCAGGATTCTCGCGCTGCCCTGCTGCAGGCGCGAAAGCGAACTTTCCCATTGACGCGCCCGCCAAAGCCGGTACCACCCTGGATCGGTAACGACGGGCAAAGCCAACAACCGCCCGGTCACCCCGCACAGAGGATAGCCATGAGCCCGCGCAAACGCTTGATCGGAGAATTGTTGTCCGAATTCATCGCGGTGATGATCATCATCACGCTGGGCGATTCGGCGGCGGCGATGATCACGCTCTATGATCCCAGTCCCTATGCCACGGCCTATTGGGGGGTGTGCATCGCCTGGGGCCTGGCGGTCACGCTGGCGATCTATGTTACCGGTGCAGTTTCCGGCACCCATGCCAACCCGGCGGTGACGCTGGCCCTGGTGCTGTTTCGCGGGTTCGAGGCGCGCAAGGCACCGCTTTATATCGTGGCGCAGATCGCGGGCGGGTTCGTCGGGGCGGCGCTGGTCTATCAACTGTTCCAGCCGGTGATCGATCACTACAACACCCTGCACGGGGTGACGCGCATGGACGGTGGCGCCGCTGGCGTGTTCTTCACCCATCCCGGCCAGTTCATCACCCCGATGCATGCCTTCTGGGACGAGGTGATTCTCACCGCGATCCTGCTGCTGGGCATCTTTGCCATCACCGACCAGGCCAATACCCAGGCGCCCATGGCCAATTCCGGCGCGCTGGCGATCGGCCTGCTGGTGGCCTGCATCGGCGCCTGCGGCGGCTTTCTCGAAGCCTGGCCGCTCAACCCGGCGCGTGACTTTGGTCCGCGCCTGTTCTGCTTCTTTGCCGGATGGGGCCCGGCGGCCTTCCCGTCGCCCGACAACTATTGGTGGATCCCCATCGCGGCGCCGATCCTGGGCGGGATCGTGGGCGCTGGCCTCTACCAGGCCGCGATCCGCCCGTTCCTGCCGGCTTCGGCCTGACCCATTCCTTGCGCCGGGCTGCGGCGCCACACAGGACAAGACCCATGACCCAACCCCGCCACATCCTTGCGATCGACCAGGGCACCACGTCCACCCGCTGCATCGTGTTCGATGCGCAGGCGCGGGCCTGCGCCACCAGCCAGCGCGAATTTGCCCAGCACTATCCCCAGGCCGGCTGGGTGGAGCACGATCCCGAAGACATCTGGCGCGATACGCTGGAAACCGCGCGCGAGGCGATCGCCCAAAGCGGGCTGGGCGCCGCCGCGATTGCCGGCATCGGCATTACCAACCAGCGCGAAACCGTGGTCATCTGGAACCGCGAAACCGGCCGGCCGATCCACAACGCGATTGTCTGGCAGGACCGCCGCACCGCCGCCGCGTGCCAGGCGCTCAAGGACCAGGGCGTGGAAGACATGGTGCGCAGCCGAACCGGCCTGCTGCTCGATCCCTATTTTTCGGGCACCAAAGTGGCATGGCTGCTCGACAACGTGCCCGGCGCGCGCGCCGATGCCGAGGCGGGCCGCCTGGCCATGGGCACGATCGACTGCTTCCTGCTGTGGCGGCTGACCGGCGGCGCGGTGCACGCCACCGACATCACCAACGCCTCGCGCACGCTGCTGTTCGATATCCATCGCCAGCAGTGGGACGAGGAACTGTGCCAGTTGCTGCGCGTGCCGATGGCGATCCTGCCGCAGGTGACCGACAACAGCGGCATCTTTGGCCATACCGCGCCCGATCTGTTCGATGCGCAGATCCCGATTGCCGGCCTGGTGGGTGACCAGCAGGCGGCGCTGTTCGGCCAGGCCTGTTTCGAGCGGGGCATGGCCAAGTCCACCTATGGCACGGGCTGCTTCATGCTGCTCAACACGGGCGAGACGGCGCCGGTGTCGCGCAACCGCCTGCTCACCACGCCGGCCTACCGCCTCAACGGCAAGACCACTTATGCCCTTGAAGGCTCGATCTTCGTAGCCGGCGCTGCGATCAAGTGGCTGCGTGACGGGCTGGGCATCATCACCCACGCGCGTGAAACCAACGACATGGCCACCCAGGTGCCCGATAGCCACGGGGTCTATATGGTGCCGGCCTTCGTCGGCCTGGGCGCGCCGCACTGGGACCCGGACGCGCGCGGGGCGATCTATGGCCTGACGCTGGGCGCCACGCCCGCGCATCTGGCGCGCGCCGCGCTGGAGGCGGTGGCCTATCAATCGTGGGAT
>NZ_APCQ01000695.1:0-17163 GCF_000410615.1 Novosphingobium sp. B-7
GGCGCCGCTGCTCGACCGCGCCGCGCAGGCGTTCGGCTGGGCCGATCGGCCGGCGACCACGGGCGATTCGCCGGCTGTGGCGTTCCTGATCTCGCGCCTGGGCAGCCAGCCGCTGGTGCGCACGGCCCACCCGCCGCAAGACGCGTTGTTTGTCGCGCTGATGCCCGAGGGTGGCAGCGAGGCGCCGCTTGACGGTGTGGAGGAAGCGGCGGCCCTTGCGCATCTGCAAACCCTGCTGGGCGAGGCGCACATGGCCCAGGTGGAACGATCGGAAGAGATCGAAACCTGGCTGGCTGATCTGCTCGCGCAATCTTGGCCGCGTTCTGCCCCGCTGCTGGAACCGGCGGCACAGGCGTTTGGCTGGGAACGGGAACGCGGCACGCTGAACGAGCGGCCGGTGATCGCCTTCCTCAACGCGCGGCTGCGCGGCCTGCGCTTTGCCCGCAAGGTGCAGGACAAGGCCCACCCGCTGCACAAGGCCTGGGCCGAACTGACCCGGACGGGCACGCGCAAGGGCCTGTTCGTGTCGCGGCGCCAGGTGCGCCAGCTGATCGATGGCGTGCGCAGCAATTTTCCCGAGCTGGAACAGCACTTCAATCCTGTCCTCGTCGCCGCGTGGGAGCCGCAGGGCAGCAGCGGCGGCGGCGGTATCGGCAGGAACTTTGGCTGGATCGCGATCGTGCTGATCGGGCTGGTGCGTTTGGCCATTGCGATCGGCGTTTATGATTGGACGGCCCCTGTTCCGTCACCTGCATATGAATCCACGGCCAATTTCGATCCGGTTAGCGATCCGGTGCTGGGCAAGGCGATCACGATTCTGTTCGGGCCTGGCCTGTCGTTTTCCGATCTCAAACGGCACAATCCCAGCCTCGCCGAATCGCTGAGCATGGACCGGCGGATGACCGATGATCCCGCTGTATTGGCTGGCAAAGGCCAACACATTCTGATCGGAGCCTTCTTGAATGCGCTGCAGCGCGCCGTTCCACCACGGTTGGACGAATTTGCCCGCTGGCGGCTGGATGTGATGGCGGCAGCGCGGGAGAAAGGGGCGGACGCCTGTGTGAGCGTGGCGGGTGGCGGCGACTTGCCACAAGGC
Source organism: Novosphingobium sp. B-7 (assembly GCF_000410615.1). Lineage (NCBI taxonomy): Bacteria > Pseudomonadati > Pseudomonadota > Alphaproteobacteria > Sphingomonadales > Sphingomonadaceae > Novosphingobium > Novosphingobium sp. B-7. The sequence continues at coordinate 1,097 of NZ_APCQ01000695.1, forward strand.
GTGTCGCTGGCAGACGCGGCGCTGGCACGACAGCAAAAGCTGGCGCGCGCCATGCTGGAAGCAGACGCGATCAACCTGGTGCCGTCTGCAGCGGAGAAAAGCTATGCGATCCCCGGCCAAATGGTGGCGCGGGTTATCGCCATCGCCGGCCTGCCCGAAGCGCGGGTGCGCGCCGCTTTCCATAACCAGGGTACATCTGACGACCAGTGCACCGTGCGCATGGCGCTGATCAAGGCTGCTTTGGCGTGGAAGGGCGCCGATCGCGTGACGATCCTGCAAGGCACTTGAGAGGGGGCACCTGAGCGGGCCTCTCGCAGCGGCGGGGCAGGCTCCCTATGTTGTGAGAATGGCCATGATCCCGCCCGAAATCGAAAACTGGTTTGCCGGGCGTGGCTGGCGGGTGCGGCGGCACCAGGCCGACATGCTCGCGGCGGCTGACGCCGGGCAGCATGCGCTGCTGGTGGCCGATACCGGCGCGGGCAAGACGCTGGCCGGGTTCATGCCCACGCTGGCGGCGTTCTGCCCCTCGCGCCTGGGCGATGCGCCACCCCCGGAAGGCCTGCACACGCTGTATATCTCGCCATTGAAAGCCCTGGCGCACGATGTGCAGCGCAACCTGCTGACGCCGATTGCCGAGATGGGCCTCAACCTGCGGGTGGAAACGCGCAGCGGCGATACCCCGTCCGATCGCAAGGCGCGGCAGCGGGCCAAGCCACCGCAGGTCTTGCTGACCACGCCCGAATCGCTGTCGCTGCTGCTGAGCTATCCCGAGGCGTCTGAAATCTTCAGCGGGCTGAAACGCGTGGTGATCGACGAGATCCATGCCTTTGCCACGGGCAAGCGCGGCGATCTGCTGGCCCTGGCGCTGGGGCGGTTGCAGGCGATCAGCCCCGATCTGCAACGCGCGGCGCTGTCGGCCACCGTGGCCGAGCCCGAAGGCTTTCGCGGCTGGCTGGCTCCGTGGGGGGAGATCGATACCGTTGCCCTGGTCGAGGGCGAAACCGGCGCGCCGCCCGAGGTGGAAATCCTGCTGCCGCAGGAAGAGCGCGTGCCGTGGGGCGGCCATGCCGCCGCCTGGGCGGTGCCGCAGCTGATCGAGATGATCCGCGCCAACCGCGTCACACTGGTGTTCACCAATACGCGCTTTCTCGCCGAATATATCTTTCAGCTGCTGTGGGATGCCAACGAGGGCAACCTGCCGATCGGCATCCACCACGGCTCCCTGTCGGCCGAGGCGCGCCGCAAAGTGGAAGGGGCAATGGCGCGCGGCGAGCTGCGCGCGCTGGTCTGCACCGCCAGCCTCGATCTGGGGGTGGACTGGGGCGATATCGACCTGGTCGTGCAGATGGGCGCGCCCAAAGGCTCATCGCGCCTGTTGCAGCGCATCGGCCGCGCCAACCACCGGCTCGATCAGCCGAGCCGCGCGGTGCTGGTGCCGGGCAACCGCTTTGAATACCTGGAGGCGATGGCGGCGCGCGACGCGGTGCACGAGGGGCAGCGCGACGGCGAGGATTTCCGCCCCGGCGGGCTTGATGTTTTGGCCCAGCATGTGATGGGCTGCGCCTGTGCCGGCCCGTTCGAGGAAGCGGCGCTGTTGCAGGAAGTGCGCGCCTGCCTGCCTTATGCCTGGGTGGACGAGGCTGTGTTTGCCCGGGTGCTCGATTTCGTGGCGACCGGTGGCTATTCGCTGCGCGCCTATGATCGCTTTGCCCGGATCGTGCGCGACAAGGCCGGCACCTGGCGGCTGACGCACCCGGAACAGGCCGCGCGGCACCGCCTCAACGCCGGGATCATCGTCGATTCCGAAATGCTCGAGGTGCGCTTTCGCAACGGGCGCTCGCTGGGCAAGGTGGAAGAACATTTCGGCGCGCAGCTGAGCCCGGGCGACACCTTCCGCTTTGCCGGGCTCGACCTGGAAGTGGAAGGCGTGCGCGATCTGGAACTGGTGGTGCGGGCAGCGAAAAAGGCCGGGCAGATCCCCAGCTATGGCGGCGCGCGCATGCCGCTGACAACGCACCTGTCCACCCGCGTGCAGGCGATGCTGGCCAACCGCGGCACCTGGGCGCGGTTTCCCGACGATGTGCGCGAATGGCTGGAAATGCAGGACTGGCGCAGCCGCCTGCCGGCGCCGGGCGAACTGCTGGTGGAAAGCTTTCCCTATCGCGGGCGCGCCTACAGCGTGTTCTATACGTTCGAGGGGTGGAACGCCAACCAGTCGCTGGGCATGCTGATCACCCGGCGCATGGAGGAACTGGGCCTGGCGCCGCTGGGCTTTGTGGCCAACGACTATGCCCTGGCGGTGTGGAGCCTGCGCCCGATCACCGATCCCGCGCCGCTGCTGTCGCCCGACATCCTGACTGACGAATTCGTCGACTGGGTGCAGAACTCGCACCTCTTGCGCCGCGCGTTCCGCGAAGTGGCGGTGATTTCCGGCCTGGTGGAGCGGCAGCATCCCGGCAAGCGCAAGAGCGGCAAGCAGGTCACCTTCTCCACCGATCTGATCTATGACGTGCTGCGCAAGTACGAGCCCGACCACGTGCTGATCGAGGCAGCCTGGGCCGATGCCCGCGCGCGCATGACCGACGTGGGCCGCCTGGCTGACCTGCTCGACCGTTCGGCGGCAGAACTGGTGCATGTGGAACTCGACCGCGTAACGCCGCTGGCCGTGCCGGTGCTGGTGATGATTGGGCGCGAAAGCGTGGCGCAGGGCGAGGCCGATGACGAACTGGTGATGGAGGCGGAAAGCCTCGGCGGGCTGGCGATGCGGGCGGATTAGCGTTTTTTACCCCTCCACCACCGGCTACGCCGGCGGTCCCCCTCCCCGTCGCTGCGCGACAGGGAGGATCAGATCCTCCCCATCGTGATGGGGAGGGGGACCGCCCGCGCAGCGGGTGGTGGAGGGGGTAACCCAACAAAAAAGGCCGGAAGGTTTCCCTTCCGGCCTTTTTTGTCAGCGGTTTGGCTGATCAGCCCTTGAGCACTTCGGCCAGGGTTTCGCCCAGCAGGCTCGGCGAGGGGGAGACGCGGATGCCCGCGGCTTCCATCGCGGCGATCTTGCTTTCCGCATCGCCCTTGCCGCCCGAGACGATCGCCCCGGCGTGGCCCATGCGGCGGCCCGGAGGAGCCGAGCGACCGGCGATGAAGCCGGCCATCGGCTTCTTGCGGCCACGCTTGGCTTCGTCGATCAGGAACTGCGCGGCCTGTTCTTCCGCGTCGCCACCGATTTCACCGATCATGATGATCGACTTGGTTTCTTCGTCGGCCAGGAACAGTTCCAGCACGTCGATGAAGTTGGTGCCGTTGACCGGGTCGCCGCCGATGCCAACGGCCGTGGTCTGCCCGAGGCCGATGTTCGAGGTCTGGAACACGGCTTCGTAGGTGAGCGTGCCCGAGCGCGAGACCACGCCGACCGAGCCCTTCTTGAAGATCGAACCGGGCATGATGCCGATCTTGCATTCGTTGGGCGTCAGCACGCCGGGGCAGTTCGGGCCGATCAGGCGCGACTTGCTGCCGGCCAGCGCGCGCTTGACGCGCACCATGTCGAGCACCGGGATGCCTTCGGTGATCGCCACGATCAGTTCCATTTCCGCGTCGATCGCTTCCAGGATCGAATCGGCAGCGAATGGCGGCGGCACGTAGATGCACGATGCGGTCGCGCCGGTGGCGTGCTTGGCTTCTGCCACGGTGTTGAAGTTGGGCAGCCCGATGTGGGTGGTGCCGCCCTTGCCCGGCGTCACGCCGCCGACCATCTGCGTGCCATAGGCCAGGGCCTGTTCCGTGTGGAACGTGCCGGTGGCACCGGTCATGCCCTGGGTGATGACCTTGGTGTTCTTGTTGACCAGAATGCTCATGGATCAGGCGACCTTCTGCACTTCGGCGACGATCTTCTTGGCAGCATCGCCAAGGTCGTTGGCCGGAACGATGGGGAGACCGGAGTTGGCGAGGATGTCCTTGCCCGCTTGCACGTTGGTGCCTTCGAGGCGCACGACGAGGGGAACCTGCAGGTTCACTTCCTTGGCCGCGGCAACGATGCCTTCGGCAATGATGTCGCACTTCATGATGCCGCCGAAGATGTTGACGAGGATGCCCTTCACCGCCGGGTCCGACAGGATCAGCTTGAACGCCGCCGTCACCTTTTCCTTGTTGGCGCCGCCGCCCACGTCGAGGAAGTTGGCCGGGAACATGCCGTTGAGCTTGATGATGTCCATCGTCGCCATGGCCAGGCCCGCGCCGTTGACCATGCAGCCGATGTCGCCATCGAGCTTGATGTAGGCCAGGTCATACTTGCTGGCTTCGATTTCGGCGGGGTCTTCCTCGGTTTCGTCCCGCAGCGCAACAACGTCGGGGTGACGATAGAGCGCGTTCGAGTCGAAGCTCATCTTGGTGTCGAGCACCAGGAGCTTGCCGTCCTTGGTTTCGACCAGCGGATTGATTTCGAGCATGTCGCAATCGAGCGCGACGAACGCGGTGTAGAGCTGCTGCGCGATCTTGGCGGCCTGCTTGTTGAGGTCACCCGACAGGTTCAGCGCAAAGCCAACGGCGCGGCCGTGGTGGGGCATGAAGCCCTGGGCCGGATCGATGGTGATCGTGGTGATCTTTTCCGGAGTCGCGTGGGCGACTTCTTCGATGTCCATCCCGCCTTCGGTCGAGACGATCAGGGCAACGCGGCCCGTGGCACGGTCAACCACCAGCGAAAGGTAGTATTCCTTAGCGATATCAACGCCATCGGTTACGTAGAGGCGGTTGACCTGCTTGCCCGCTTCACCGGTCTGCACGGTGACGAGGGTGTTGCCGAGCATTTCCTGAGCGAAGCTTTCGACTTCCTCGATGCTCTTGGCGAGGCGCACGCCGCCCTTGGCGTCGGCCGGCAGTTCCTTGAACTTGCCCTTGCCGCGGCCGCCGGCGTGGATCTGCGCCTTGACGACATAGAGCGGCCCGGGAAGCTGCTTGGCCGCAGCCACCGCTTCTTCGACCGTGAGGGCGGCGATGCCGGCAGGAATGCCGACGCCGAACTTGGCGAGCAGTTCCTTGGCCTGATATTCGTGGACGTTCATGCAGGATCCCCGCTTACGTATGAGTGAAGGGAGGGCGTAGCGCCGTGTTTTCCGCGCTGCCATAAGCACAGGTTTTCGCAGTTGCAAAGACCTTCATTGCGCGATTAATCTGCGCACTGTCGGAATCGCTAGCTGGCAGTGGCGCCGGGCAGCGTTCTTGCCCCCTCTTGCCAATCGGGAATCGTGCGCCCAAGGCTGGGCCAGGCATGATCGATCCCGTCACCCTTGCAACCATCGTCGAGGAAGCCGCCGCCAAGGCGCTGGCCCTGTGGCCGGGCCACGGCCATGCCCCCAGGATATGGGACAAGGGGCACAACGATCCGGTGTGCGAGGCCGATCTTGCGGTCGATTCCTTTCTGCACGACCAGCTTGGCGCCCTGCTGCCCGAGGCTGGATGGCTGTCGGAAGAATCTGCCGATGATCCTGCCCGGCTGGAGCGGGGGCTGTGCTGGGTGGTCGATCCGGTGGATGGCACCCGCGATTTCGTGCGCGGCCGGCCGGGCTGGGCAGTCTCTGTCGCGCTGGTTGCGGCGGGGCGCCCGATCGCGGCCATCCTCGCCGCGCCGGCGCGTGACGAGGTGTGGCTGGCGATGGCCGGGCAGGGCGCCACGCGCAATGGCGTGCCGCTGGTTGCCAGCCAGCGCATGGCGCTGAGCGGCGCGCGCATGCCGATGGACCTGCGGCCGCCGACCGAGGTGGACCTGGTCATGGTCGACAAGCCCAACTCGATCGCGCTGCGTATGGCCATGGTCGCGGCGGCCGAGGCGGATCTGCTGGCAACCTGGCGCTGGGGCTATGAGTGGGACATTGCCGCTGCCGCGCTGATCGCGCAGGAAGCCGGCGCCCTGGTGACCGACGCGCATGGCGCGGACCTCTTGTTCAACAAGCCCGATCCGCGCGCGTTCGGCGTGCTGGTCAGCGCACCGGTGATCCACGAAGCCGCCCGCGCGCTGGTTTCTCCCGCCACGTCCAAGGCCCTGCGCGGCTAGGCCGGGATCAGGCCTCGGCAAAATCCTCGGTGTCGATCGTGGCGCGGATCGTTTGGGCATAGCGGTGGCCGGCGACGGTCTGCTGGTTGATCAGCGCGTCGATCTCGGCCGTGACGGCGACGGGGATCTGCCAGTCCCAGCGCGCGATGTTTTCCTCGAGGTGGGCGATCTTGCCGGTGCCGGGAATCGCCACGATGTGATCGCCCTTGCCCAGCACCCAGGCCAGCGAGAGCTGCGCCGGGGTGACGCCCTCACGCGCGGCGATGGCGTTGAAGGCATCGACCAGCGCCAGGTTATGCACCCAGTTCTCGCCGACAAAGCGCGGCATGGCCTTGCGGATGTCGCCGTCTTCCAGGGCCTGCGGATCGCGCACGCCATTGGCCAGCACGCCGCGCGCAACCGGGGAAAACGCCACGAACGTAGTGCCCACCTCGCGGCAGGCGTCGAGCACGGCAATTTCGGCCTGACGCGTCCACGGCGAATATTCGGTCTGCATCGCGGCAATGGGATGGACGGCGGCCGCGCGGCGCAGCGTATCGGCCGACATTTCAGAAAGGCCGATCGCGCCGATCTTCCCTTCCTTGATCAGGTCGGCCATCGCGCCCACCGAATCCTCGATCGGCACGGTGAAATCGCGGCGGTGCATGTAATAGAGATCGATGTGATCGGTCTGCAGCAGGGTCAGCGACTTTTCCAGCTCGGCGCGGATCGTGTTCGGGTGGCAATCGACCCCGCGCTTTTCGCCGCTGGCGAAGATGCCCATCTTGCTGGCAAGGAACACCTTGTCGCGCTTGCCCTTGAGCGCCTGGCCCACCAGCGTTTCGTTATGCCCCTGCCCATAGAGGCGCGCGGTATCGAAGTGATCATAGCCCACGTCGATCGCGCGGTGCAGCAAGGCAATACCGTTGGCGTCGGTCGGCCGCTCGCCATAGGCCCAGCTCAGCGACATGCAGCCCAGCCCGATCGGGTTCATGGCTTTGCCGGCCAGCGTGCGGAAGCGGTGCGAAGCGGTGGACATTGCGGTATCTCCTTGTTGGCGCGGGGAATGCCAGCCGATGGTGCGCTGCGTCAACCGGCATGAGGGGCAAACGAAAAGGGGCGCCATCCGGTCTGGATGGCGCCCCCTTTACAAGGGCCAAGGCCGTTGCGGCTTACTGGCCGCGGGCGCGGGCCACGTCGTCCTGCGTCACCGGCACAATCTTGATTTCCACGCGGCGGTTGGCGGCGCGGCCTTCCTCGGTGGCGTTGGAGGCGACCGGGCGGGTCTTGCCAAAGCCCTGTGCGCGGATACGGGCCGGGGCCACGCCACGCGACGACAGGTAATCAGCCACGGCCTGCGCACGGTTCTGCGACAGGGTCATGTTGTAGGCATCCGACCCGGTCGAATCGGTGTGGCCATAGACGTCGATCAGCGAGTTGGGATACTGCACCAGCGACTGGGCGACGCGGTCGAGCGTGTCGCGGAACGCGGGCTTGATCATCGTGCTGTCGGTGTCGAACGTCACGCCGTTGGGGAGGTTGACGAGGATCGCCTGGCCATTGTCGGTCGGCGTCACGTCGACGCCCGAGCCGGCGGTCTGTTCGCGCAGCTGCTTGATCTGCTTGTCCATGGTGTAACCCACGGCCGCGCCGGCGATGCCGCCGATGCCCGCGCCAACGATGCGGCCGGTGCCACCACCGATCAGGCCGCCGAGCAGCAGGCCACCCAGGGCGCCCGCGCCGGCGCCGATCGCGGTGCGCGACACCTTCTGCTGGCCGGTGTTGGGATCGGTGACGCAGGCCGACAGGCTGACCAGCGACACGGCGCACATGCTGGAGACAAGCACCCGACTGAATTTCATGACAAATACCCCTTCTTTCATCCTCGGCCCGGCAATTGTGCCCGCCAGGCCTCCCGACATGATCGGTAATTCGGACAAGCCCAATACACCAGCGCCGCCTGAATGGTTCCCGAATGCTGGTGGCAACCGCAGCCACACCGGAGGGACTTCGCGGCGCGGCGCAAATCTGCTAGGGGCCGTCTCGTGACCTCTTTTCCGTGGCCAGACGCCCTCGTGATCCTGGGCCTTGTCGTGCTCAACGGCCTGTTTTCCATGTCGGAACTGGCCATTGTCTCGGCACGGCCAGCCCGCCTCAAGGTTCTGGCCGAAGGCGGCAGTGGCGGCGCGAAAGTGGCGTTGGAACTGGCTGCCGATCCCGGAAAATTTTTGTCGACCGTGCAGATCGGGATCACGCTGGTGGGCATCGTCGCCGGTGCCTATTCCGGATCGAGCCTGGGCGGCCCGGTGGGAGAGCGGCTGGCCGCGCTGGGCGTGCCGGCGGCCTATGCTGCGGAGGCCGGCTTTGCCCTGGTCATTGCGGTGACCACCTATCTCAGCCTGGTGGTTGGCGAACTGGTACCCAAGCAGCTGGCACTCAACGCGGCAGAGCCGATCGCCGTGGTCGCGGCCCGGCCGATGGTGGTGATGTCGCGCGTGACGGCGCCGTTCGTCTGGACGCTCAACCGCTCGTCGGGCCTGATCCTGCGCCTGTTGGGCCTGGCCAAGGGCGGCGAACAGGAAGTGACGGCCGAGGAACTCCAGATGATCTTCGCCGAAGCCACCCGCTCTGGCGTGATCGAGGAGGAGGAGCGCGCGCTGATGGCCAGCGTGATGCGCCTGGCCGACCGCCCGGTGCGCGAGGTGATGACGCCGCGCATCGAACTGCACTGGATCGAGCAGGACGCGCAGCCGGCCAACCTGGACGAGGCCATCGAAGACAGCCCGCATTCGCTGCTGCTGGTCGCCGATGGTTCGGTCGATCGCATTGTCGGCGTGGTCAAGGTGCGCGATATCCTGGCGGCGCGGCTGCGCGGGGTGGAGCCGGCGCTGGCCAGCCTGATGAAAAAGCCTGCGATCGTGCCCGATCGGCTCGATACCATGGACGCGCTGCGGGTGATCCAGCAGGCCGAAGTGGCCATGGCCCTGGTCCATGATGAATATGGCCATCTCGAGGGGATCGTCACTCCGGCCGATCTGCTGGCGGCGATTGCCGGCAATTTCGTCGCCCATGGCGATGAAGGCGATGCGCCGATGATCGTGGAGCGCGAGGATGGCTCGCTGCTGATCGCCGGCGCCTTGCCGGCCGATGCCATGGCCGATCGGCTGGGCATCGATCTGCCCGAAGACCGCGATTATGCCACGGCGGCGGGCTTTGCCCTGTCCGTGCTGCGCAAGCTGCCCACAGAAGGCGAGCATTTTGCCGAGCAAGGCTGGCGCTTTGAAGTGGTCGACATGGATGGGCGCAAGATCGACAAGCTGTTGATCCAGCGCGCCAAGGCGGCCACCCCGCCGGTGGAACTCGACGGCTGATCAGAGCAGGCCGTAGGCCAGCAGATCGGCTTCCAGGGCAGTGGCACCTTGCGCAAAGTGGTGCGTGTGCCAGCCCAGCGCGCGGGCCGTGGCGATGTTGGCGGCATTGTCGTCGATGAACAGCATGGTTTCGGGCGCCTGGCCGAATCGGCGCGCGGCCAGCTCGAAAATCGCCGGATCGGGCTTGATCAGCCGTTCCGCCCCCGACACGACGATATCGCGGCAGTGATCGAGGATGGGGAAAGTCGGGCGGAACTGCGCCCAGGCGTCCACGCCGAAATTGGTGATCGCATATTGCGGCACGCCGCGCGCGGCCAGGCGGCGCACCAGATCGTGCGTGCCGGCCACCGGGCCGGGGATGCTGTCCAGCCAGTGACTGGCATAGCGGGCGATCAGGGCGGCATGCTGGGGAAATTCGGCACTGCGCGCCGCCACCATGGTAGACCAGGGCACGCCGGCATCGTGCTGCCCGTGCCATTCCTCGCTCACCACCTCCGCCACGAATCGCGCGCGTTCGGCCGGATCGGGAATGGCATCGCGATAGAGCAGCGCCAGATCCCATTCCACCAGCACGCGGCCCACGTCCCACACCACGATGGTCGGCCGGCTGATGACAGACTGATTCGGGGCATGCGGCATCGCGCGGTTATCCGTGGGGAGGGGGCAGACAGACAGGGGCACAGGCGGGCGGCAGGCACAAACGAAACCAGCCCGCTTCCCGGACCGGGGCCGCAAGCAAGGCGGTTACCGGGCCGGGAAGCGGGCTGGCATCAGCGTTCCGTCGTGCCGGCGAGCGGCACAACGTTCACGCACGCCGGGCGATTAGCCCTGGCGCGCCTTGAAACGACGCTGGGTCTTGTTGATCACGTAGGTCCGGCCACGGCGGCGAATCACGCGGTTGTCCCGGTGACGGTCCTTGAGCGACTTCAGGCTGTTGCGAATCTTCATGGCTATTCCCTTTGCCCGAATCCGACCCGGGCGCGAAACTGAAGGTGCGCCGTTAGTGGCCCCCCTGTGGAAAGTCAACCGTGGCATGGCATATCGCGGTTGTGGGGATAAACCGGTCCGGGCATGGAGGGTTTCGCGCGCCGATGCGTTAAATCATATGGTTCAGCCGCGCGACAGCCGTTTTTCGGCACAGCTGCGGCCCTGTCGATGGGATTTCCTGCCATGCTCCGCCTTTCGCGTGCGCTCTTGCCGTTGTCTGCCACCGCCACGCTGGCGCCGATCCTGCTCGCCGTGGCGCCGGCCACTGCGCAGGCGCAAGGCTGGGGTGGTGGCTATGGCCCGGGTTGGGGCGGGTATGGCGGCTTTGACGGCCCGCGCCGGGGACCCACGGCGGCCGAACCGTCGAGCCGCATCGACGTGACATCCTATCGCAGTGCCGATGCGCTGGCGCTGCTGGGCAAGGGCAGGATCGTGGTGGCTGGCGTCGATGCCCCGGCCGACGCGCTGGAACAGGGCGCCGACGAGCCGACGCCCGACAAGCTGCCGGTCTACGAGGCCGCAGTGGTCGATTCGCTGGTGGGCCATGGCTATGACACCCAGACGGTGAGTGATGCCGGGCAGATTGCGCAAGTGGCGGTCAGCCACCAGGTGGTGGTGCCCGAAGAGCAGAAGCATTCCCCGGTCAGCGGCGCGATGAGCACGACGGTGAGCAACTACGGTTCCGCCGTGTCGCTGGGGGTGGCCCTAGACTTTACCAAGCCGGCCAAGGCGATCGTGGCCACGCGCATGGACGTGCGCATCCGTGACAAGGCCAGCGGCCGCGTGCTGTGGGAAGGCCATGCCGAAGGGATGGCGCGCGAAGGCGAGGGCGGGCTGGACGACGGCAAGATGGCCGCACGCCTGGCCAAGGCGCTGTTTGCCCGCTTCCCCGAAGGCCAGGTGGTGGTGGCCGATGCCGCCGCGCCCGGTAATGGCTCGGCGGGTCTGGCGCCGGCTGGCGCTGCCCCGGCCGAAGGCACCCCCTGATCTGCACCACGATCTGCCCTGGCCGCTCTTGAGCAGGCCCGGTGCCATGCCTATCTCTCAAGCGGAACGATCCGCACCGAGTGGGCGCCTGAGGAAGGATGCAAAGGGTATGCGCAGGCTGGCTTTTGTGATGCTGATGGCCGCACCGCTGCCTGCCCTGGCAGCGCCTGTGCAGGTCACCCGCTTTACCACGCCCGAGATTACCGCCCGCCAAGGCCATGATGCCGTGACCGTGGTATCGGTTGGCGGTGGGCCGACGGCCGATCCGCAAAGCCTCGCTGACCAGCCCTGGCTGATGGCCGTGCAACGCGAAGTGGCGGGCCTGGGCTTTGGTGCGGCAACGCCGGGCGCTGCCGATATCGTGGCCGAAGTGCAGGTTTCGCGCGAGGCGCAGGTGCGTGGCGGCGGCAATGGCCCGGTCAGCCTGGGGCTGGGTGGCTCTACCGGGGGCTGGCACAGCGGGGTTGGCCTGGGGCTGGGGTTCAACATCGGCGGCGGCCCGCGCCGCGTCGATGCCACGTTCTTGCGCGTGGTGCTGCGCGATCGCGTCAGTGGCCAGCCGCTATGGGAAGGGCGCGCCGAAAACGCCGAAAAGACCGGCTCTGCCGCTGCATCGGCCGATGTTTTGGCGCCGCGCATGGCCCATGCGCTGTTTGCGGGCTTTCCCGGCAAGTCGGGTGACACTATCTCGGTCAAATGACGCAAGAAAATTCAGCCCCCGCCCCGATTCTAGTCAACGCCGCGTTCGATGCCGGCAATATCGAGGTGCTGGCCGTCGATGGCGCCCGCGCCACACTGGCCATCCGCCGCGACAACCAGTCCGAATTTGCTCAGTGGTTTTATTTCCGCGTCAGCGGCGTGGCCGGGCGCGAGCTGGACCTGGCGATTACCGGGCTCAACACCTCGGCTTATCCCGATGGCTGGCCCGGCTATTCTGCCTGCGTTTCCGAAGACCGCCAGGAATGGACGCGCGCGGCGTCCGATTTCGACCGTGGTCGCGATGGCGGCACCCTGCATATCCGCCATCGCCCGGTGGGCGACCAGGTGTGGTTCGCCTATTTCGCGCCCTATTCACTGGAACGCCACAACGACCTGGTGAGCGAGGCTGCCGCCAGTCCGGGCGTGTCGCACCAGGTGCTGGGCCTGTCGCTCGACGGGCGGGCGATCGATTGCCTGACGCTGGGCACCGGCCCACGCCAGGTGTGGCTCTATGCCCGGCAGCATCCGGGCGAAACCATGGCGGAATGGTGGATGGAAGGGGCGCTGGACATGCTCACCGATCCGGCCGACCCGCATGGCCGCGCGCTGCGCCAGGCCTGCACGTTCCACATCGTGCCCAATTGCAACCCCGATGGCAGCGCGCGCGGACACCTGCGCACCAATGGCATCGGCGTAAACCTCAACCGCGAATGGCACGAGCCGACTGCCGAGCGCGCGCCGGAAGTCCTGGCGATTCGCAACGCGATGGACGCCACCGGGGTGGACTTTGCCATGGACGTGCATGGTGACGAGGCGATCCCGGCGGTGTTCCTGGCCGGTTTCGAAGGCATCCCTGGCCTCACGCCGGAGCAACTGGCTGGCTATCGGCGCTATCGCACGATTCTCGATCGGCGCAGTCCCGATTTCCAGGTGCGCCGTGGCTATCCCGAAGCCCGGCCGGGGCAGGGCAATCTGGCGATGTCCACCAACCAGGTGGCGCAGCGGTTTGGCTGCGTGGCGATGACGCTGGAAATGCCGTTCAAGGACAATGCCGATCTGCCCGATCCGGTCTATGGCTGGAGCGCGGAACGCAGCAAGCTGCTGGCCCGCGAATGCCTGGCCGCCCTGTGGGAATGGCTGCAACCGCAAGAGGGTTAAGCGCGGATAGGTGCCTTCGGTTGGAGGGCGGGGAAGCCCGCCCTCTTTACGGCGCGTTAATTCCTTTGGCGCCATGACAGGGCATGGACCGCATCCTGCCCCTTTCCGCCCCCATGCGCCACGTTGGGCCCCTGGCCAGCCGCATGCTGCACGGCCGGGGAATCGCCGCGCTGCCGGGCCGCGCCGGGCACGTGCTGGCCAGCGTGCCGGTCCTTGCCTGCGCCGCCGCGCTGATCTGCGCCGGCCGCGCGCTGCCGTTCTGAAGCAGACTTCCCCGCATTATTGCTGAGCACCGGGACGGCGCTGCCGCTCAGGCTGCGCCGCGCTGGCGTTGGCGTGCGCCCCAGGGGCGCTGCCGTTCCCATTCCGTGCAAAGCGCAAGCAGCGCATCGAGCGTCAGCGGCTTGCTGAACAGATAGCCCTGTGCGTGCTTGCAGCCGGCCTCCTGCAGCATGCGCCACTGGCTGGGCGTTTCCACGCCTTCGGCCACGCAACTCAGCCCAATGGTGTGGCAGAAGGTGATCACGGCGCGCGCGATGGTATCGCCATCGGTCCCGTCGAGCCCGGCGACGAAGCTGCGATCGATCTTGACCTTGTCGAGCGGCAGGCGCTGGACATAGCCGAGGCTGGAATAGCCGGTGCCGAAATCATCGAGTGCCACGTGGACGCCGATGTCGCGAAAGGCCTGCAAGGCCTGGGCCGCGGTTTCGGCATTGGCCATGACCGCGGTTTCGGTCACTTCCAGCCAGATGCGGCCCGGATCGATCCCGGTCCGCTCGATCTCGCGGCGGATGAAGGCGAGCGTGGTGGCCGAGGTCAGGTCGCAGGCCGAGATATTGAACGATACCGCGACATCGTCGGGCAGGTGCAGCGCGGCCTTGAGGCCCTTGCGGATCACCGCGCGGGTAATGCTGTGGATCGCGGTGGAGCGTTCCGCCACGGCAATGAAATCGGCGGCGGAAACCTCGCCCAGCACGGGGCTGGTCCAGCGCACCAGAACTTCCACCGCGCTCAGCCGGCCGCTTGCCAGTTCGATGATCGGCTGGAACACGATCGTCAGTTCGTCTTCCAGCGTGCTGCCCTGCAGCGCCACTTCGATCGCGCGATCGGCCCGCACGGCGGTTTCCAGCGCGGCGCTGAACACGCAGACGCCACCACCTTCGACATGCTTGGCATGATACAGCGCATAGTCGGCGCGATCGAACAGGTCGTCTGCCCCGGTGCCGGCCTGCGGGCAGTGCGCCACGCCGAGCGATGCGCCGACATGGAGCACGATTTCCCCCACCTGCAATGGCGCGCGAATCTGCTGCAGCAAGCGCTCGCAGGTGCGCGTAAAGCCGGATACGTCCGGGTCGATCAGCCCGAATTCGTCACCACCCAGGCGATAGACCTGGGCCGATGGGCCGGCGGCATGGCGCAGGCGCGCGCCGATTTCTGCCAGCAGGCGATCGCCCACGTGATGGCCATAGGTATCGTTGATCGGCTTGAAGCGATCGAGATCGAGCACACCCACGGCAAACGGCATGCCGGCGTGGGTGGTGGTCCAGGCTTCGAGATCGGCATGGAAGCGGCGGCGGTTGGCCAGGCCGGTGAGCGCGTCGGTAAGGGCGAGGCGGCGGTTTTCCTCGTTCAGCCGCTGCAGTTCGGCGTGCTGTGCCGTCAGCAGCGTGCCGGCGCGGACCTGGCCTTCGAAATGGGCAAAGCTGTTGAACAGCACGCGCAGCAGCACGGCCAGGACCAGCGCCACGTTGATCCCGATCGTCACGAAGATCAGCTGCTGGCGCGCCAGGCACATGATGATGAACGCCGGCAGCACGGTGAGCGCCACCAGCAGCGCGGCCTGGGGCAGCACGATCAGGCAGAAGATGCAGCCGATCACCGTGGTGGAGATATAGAGCCCCACGTGCGCCTGCTCGAACGGGCCGCCATAGGGCGCCAGCGCCAGGGACCAGCCGACATAGGCAAGCGCCACCGGGCCGGATACGGCGGTGATCGCGCGCAACTGCCGCCGCGCCTGTTCCGCAGTGGGCACGCCCTTGCGGGCCTGGCGCAGCCAGTGGATCATGCGGAAGAAGGTGATGGCAAACAGCACGGCGGGCACGCTGATCGTCAGGACCGCCGGTGCCTGGTGGCGGTGGGTGATCGCCACGGCCAGCGAATTGATCAGCAGCAGGCCATAGAGCAGCGGCACCTGGCGTTGCAGGTTCACCGCCTGCGACACGGCCAGCGCGGGATCATCCCCGATTTCGGCGAACCAGCGAAATGGACGCGACGCGCGCAACAGCATTCTCCCCCAGTCGGTCGAATTCCTTCGCAAACCAGGATTATGCCTGCAAAAACATGAAAAGAATCATACCGCCCGGACGGTGATCCCCGCGCGGCACGTGGGTGCCTGCCGCCGCCGCAGCGGGCGTGGCGCAGGCCAATGGCGCGCAGACGCACCAAGGCAGCCGGCAATCATGCCAGCTGAAAAGAATATTCTGCGATTTCAGAAGATTGGATGCCCCGCGAGGATTCGAACCTCGATTGACGGAGTCAGAGTCCGTAGTCTTACCTTTAGACGACGGGGCATCGGGAGGCGCCCCTCTAGTCGGGCCGTTTCAGAGCGTCAACCCGTTTTTTCGCCTCTGCATCAGGGTGCGATCGCGCCGGTTGATCGCGCCGGCGCCAGGGCTGGCGTGGCCTCGCCGGGGCGCTTGCCGGGGGCGAACCTTGCCGCGCGGGCGCCATGACGCTACGGTGACAGGCAAGTACCCGACCGGCACCGATGCCGGCGGGAAAACATAAGCGAATTTGTATCATGGCGGAATCCACTCCGCCGGCCAGGGGACGAGGGCCGCGAT